>QJZS01000150.1 GCA_003247345.1 Spirochaetales bacterium | reverse complement strand
CCAACATTCCCAGTGGTAGGGCAAACAGTAGGGTAAGCCCAAAAATCTTCAAGCTGGTAGTGGTTGCCACCAACATCTGCAATAAAAGTTTTCCCATGTGTATCTCCTCAGACAAAGAAAAAGGGGAGCACTAGGCTCCCCGACATCATACTGATTTTTTTATTCACCTACAACAGTGATATCAGCGCCGAACCACTGTGTAGAAATCTTTGCAAGTGTACCGTCAGCTTTCATTGCCAGCAATTGCTGCCAGACTGCATCTGCGAGCTTTTGATCACCTTTGCGGAAGCCTACTCCATAATCTTCTGGAGCAAGTTCTTCATCAAGAATTCTGAAAGCTTTTCCGCTTCTGTTGATATTGTCGTTTGCAACCATAAGATCAACCACCAAAGCATCAATGCCTCCGATTTCAAGATCCATCAGACCTGTAAGGTTGTCTTTGAATTCAACAAATTCGCCAACTGAATCATTAAATGAGGGAGTAGCTTGAATTGCATCATATGCAGAAGAACCAGCCTGGTAGCCGACACTCTTTTTGCTGAGATCTGAGAGTTTCTGATAAGAACTATCTTCACGAACTACAACAACCTGTGCATTTCTCAAATAGGGAGGGGTAAAGGTCATAGCCTGCTTGCGTTCTTCTGTAATGGTGAAACCGTTCCAGATACAGTCAATATTTCCGGTATTCAGTTCCTGTTCCTTGGCGTTCCAGTCAATAGCTTGTGGTTTTAGCTCCACACCGAGTCTGGTAGCGACTTCACGAGCAAGGTCTACATCAAATCCGACAATAGTGCCGTTTTCATCGCGGAAACCCATGGGAGGAAAGGTGTCGTCCAACCCCATGACAAACTCACCTTTATCTAAAATTTTCTGCAAGGAATTATCCACGCCGGAAGCTTGTTCCTTGGTACCAGCTGCCCCCAAACTTGCAGCAACCAACAACAATGCAAACAATACAACAATGTTTCGTTTCATTTTTTCATTCTCTCCTCATAGAATCTAACCCGAACGGGTACTATGATGAGTTTACTCAATCAACAGGGAAATAGCCAGAGAATCTGTATAAATGTTCAATCAGTGACTAGTTTTATGACACTGATCGGCAAACTGACAAGCTTCGCAGGGGCTGTTTTTACTGGTTGAACAGGAAGCACAGCTTCCACTCTTGTTCTGGCTTATCATTTTGCTGATTGCAAAAGCGAGCAGGGTGATGATGATTGAAACAACGATAACGTTTGCCAAGATGATTAGCATAGTGATACCTCACTGGAATAAAAGCACAAGGTAACGGACCAAAAGTGCTGAAAAATAGGCGAATCCTGTTTGCCACAATAAGGCAAAGAGAAGTTTTCTTCTGCTCCCCAGTTCTTTTGCCATTGCGCTGATTGCTGCAATGCAAGGAGAGGAGAGCAGAATGAATGTCATGTAGGAAAGAGCCGAGGCAGGATTGAAGAACGCACCCAAATGCGATGTTCCTACCGTGACGCTGAGGGTACTTACAATACTTTCTTTTGCTGCAATACCTGTTAGCAAGGCTACGCTTGCTTGCCAGAACCCAAATCCAAGAGGTGCAAACAATGGGGCGATGAGCCTGCCCAACATTGCAAGCATGCTTGCATCGGCATCGACTGCCTTAAACGTGAATGAGAATGATGAAAGCAAATAGATAATCACCGACGAAATCAGGATGATCGTTCCCGCTTTCTGGATGAATCCAACCGTCCTCTCTTTGGTTTGAAGCCAGACATTTCTAACGGTAGGAATCTGATATCGGGGAAGTTCCAAAATAAAAGCATTGGTTTCCTTATGTTTGTCCAGCGCTCTGGCCAACAAACCGGTGATTACAACAGCCAGGACTCCTACCAGATAAATCATTGGGGCAATATACCATTGGCCTGGGAAAAAATAGGTCATCATCAAGGCAAATACAGGCATTTTGGCACCGCAGGGGATGAATGGTGTGACAATTACGGTCAATTCTCTCTGTTTTTGATGCTCTATCGTCCTGCTGCTCATAATAGCTGGAACCGAACATCCCGTCCCGATTACCAAGGGAATAATAGATTTTCCAGATAATCCCAAGGATCTCATCATCCGGTCCATGATGAAAGCGATGCGTGCCATATAGCCACAATCTTCCAGGATGGAAAGTAATAAGAATAATACGAAAAGTTGGGGGACGAAGGTTAGAACGGCGCCAACGCCTGCGATTATTCCGTCTACCAATATTCCCGATAATAAAGGAAAGACCCCATATATCTCAGCTACTTGGTAAATCTTCTCCCCAACAAATGCAAAAGCATTCTCTAGAATTGGAGTGGTGTATCCTCCGACAAGTCCGATGGAGAGATAGAAAACAGCTCCCATGATCAGAATGAACAAAGGAATGGCAGTGACCCTATTGGTTGCAATCGAATCGAAATTAAAGGATTTCTTTTCTACAATCTTGCGTTGGCAGTCTTTTGAAATAGCTTCGGCTACCTTATAGCGTTGGTCTATGATGATCGCCTCTGGGTCATCATCATAATGGGCTATGAGTTCTTCTCTGGCATTCTTCAAATACCCATCCAACTCTTCAGGAATGGCTGGCATAGAGGAGAGGAACAGCTCATCCTCTTCGATCAATTTGATAGCTGCCCATCGCACCGGTCTTCCTTCAGGGATTGCATGCATATAATCATCTGCGATGAGATGGTTGATATAACGCTCTACAAAGTTGGAGAACAGAGGGCATAAGGCACTTTTTTTCTCATGCAGACAGGTCTCGATGGTTTCCTTGAGTTCAACGATGCCTGTTCCTTTGCTTGCCGATATGGTTACCACCGGGGCTCCTGTCATTTGGCTCAGACGATGGACATCTATCTTGATTCCTTCTCTTTCCAGAAGGTCTTCCATGTTTAGCACCAAGAGAAGGGGACGGCCCAGCTCTGCAAGTTGAGTGGTTAGATAGAGGCTGCGCTCCAAATTGGTCGCATCGATGACATCGATGATCAAATCAGGGTGTTTGTCAAGGATATACCGTCTGGAAAGCTTTTCTTCTGGACTATACGGGGAAAGCGAGTAGATACCTGGAAGGTCGAGGATGGTATGTCCATTTACCAAGCCTTCCTTTTTTTCAACAGTGACGCCGGGCCAGTTTCCGACATAGGAGCTGGTCCCTGTCAATGTATTGAATAGGGTGGTTTTCCCTGAATTCGGGTTTCCGATAAGAGCGATTGTTTGCATAGGTTATATCAGCTCAATTTTACGAGCTTCAGCTTTTCTGAGACAAAGATGATATCCACGAATAGATACTTCGATGGGATCTCCCATCGGAGCCAATTTGATTACCTCAATCGGGACGCCTTTTGTAAAACCCATATCCATCAAACGTCTTTTGAGTTGCTTTGGAGCACGTACTGCTTTTACAGCTCCCTTCTGGCCAACGGTCAGTTCATCCATGGTCATTTGCATCGTCTTCTTCCTTGCCTATAAGTTAGCCATATCAAACATTTGTGTCAAGCGCTCTTAACAGCGATGACAAATTTCTTGATGCATGATACTATCAAGGCATGCAAAAGTCAGGTGAAGATTATCTAGAAGCTGTATTAGCTTTGAGCGAGCTAAATGAAAAAGTCCGTACCACGGACGTAGCCTTGCGTCTTGGTGTCTCCAAGCCCAGTGTAAACAGGGCTATGAAGGTATTGGCATCAGATGGATATGTGCAGCAGGAAACGTATGGGGACATTCATTTGACCGAGAAGGGAAGACTGAAAGCTTCTCAGGTATTCTTCCGCCATAAGACGCTTACCAGCTTTTTCATCGAGGTCTTGGGTGTTGATCCTGTCATTGCAGAACAGGATGCCTGTTTGATAGAACATGACATATCCTCTGAGACCATGGAGAAACTTGCTTCCTATCTGCGTTCAGAGAAAATGAATCTTTCTTGATATAATTTTGTCATTCTTTGTTCAATTTTCACCTTTCGAATTTTCCTTGCACAAAATCGCACATGGAACCGCAAAACATTTTTCTTGAGGATTTGGGACTACCCTTTACACTTAAATCAGATAAGACTTAAGGAGGTCTCAAAATGAAGAAAATGTGTGTTCTGGCATTGATTGCTGTTCTGTTGCTACCCACATTACTTTTCGCACAAGGCGCTAAAGAAACGGTGGATGAAAACGCCCCTGTTACCGTGCAGTATTGGACTCATGAAGATCCTGCTCGTACTTCTTTGGAAACCGAGTTGATCGCCCAATTCATGGCAGATAACCCGAATATCACCGTGGTACGTACCACCCAGTCATCAAGCAAGCAAATTGAATTGGTACAGACTGCATTTGCAGCGAATCAAGGTCCTGACATGTTCAACCTTCCGATCGAAAATCAGTATGCATACATCACCAATTACCGTGTTGCCCCTGTCGATTACAAGGCAGCAGGGTATGCAAGCAAACAGGATTTGCTTGATAAGTACGTAGACGGTGTCCTTGACACAGTCACCTTCGAAGGTGAGGTTTATGGACTTCCCTTGGAATTGACCAACTGGTGTATCTATCTGAATAAGAATGTGTTCCGTGATGCCGGCCTCGACCCAGAGAAAGATTATCCTAAGACTTGGGAAGAAATGGCTGACATCTCCGAGAAACTTGCTATTCGTGATGGCGACATCCTCATTCGTCGTGGTTTCGACTTCCGTTATCCCTACTATTTGACCTTCTTTGTTCCCATGGTAGAACAACTTGGAGGAGACCTGATTAGTAGTGATGGAAAGCAAGCTATCGTAGGTGATGATGCATGGATCAAAGCATTGACCTTCATGCAAGAGTGGGGCCCATCTGGTAGAAACCTCGGTTCCCCCACCTATAAGAATGCACGAAAGCTTTTTGATATGGATAACAACGATATGGCTATGGCACACTCTGGTTTATATCAGGAAGGACGAATTGCAGAAGATAATCCTGCCTTCTTTGAAAGCAAAGAGTGGATGGTCATCCCGTTCCCAGTATTCGAAAATGCAGTACGTGATGTAGCAGCCAATTATTATGGCCACTTCTTTATGGTGAATGCAGACAGTGATCCCGCAGTGCAGAAAGCTGCTTGGAAGCTCGCAGGATTCCTTCTCAGCCATGGTGTTGATTATCTTACCCGTGGTGGAAACCTCATTCAGCCGACCAAAGCCCTGTTTGCAAGCGATACGCTGAAGAATATGCCTTATAGCGATGTCTTCATCAATGATATGGCTCGAGCTCACATGATCTATTACGGACAGAATTCTGCAGAAATCCAGACACAGCTCAGATATGCTGTTGAATCGGTCATGCTCAGTGGTGTAAGCCCAGAGAAGGCATTGGCCACCCTCCGTTCTGCTGTTCAAGAAATAATCGACGAACAGTAATCTTTATTCGGCCCTGTCCTTTGGGTGGGGCCGATGTGTTTTAGTTTTCCAAGAGGAGTTTTTATGGCTAGGCGAGAATACCGAGGTATCGAGAAAAAGCAAGCTCGGTGGGGATTTGCATTTGTAATTCCCTCCATGCTTTTTTTCTCGTTATTTAGTTTTTATCCAATCATCAATGCGTTTTACACTAGTTTCTTTGATAAAAGAGCACTGAGCAAGGCACCTCCCAAATTCCTTGGGTTGGGCAATTACATCAGATTGTTCGATCCTGCTCGAGCTGCAAGTGAGCTTTCGTTCCTTAACAGCCTTAGGGCTACCTTGGTGTTTACGCTGGGAACGTTTATTCCTTTGTTGATTCTCAGCCTTTTGGTAGCTGTTTTTATCAGTAACTTGGGAAACAACAAAGCAAAGAAATTCTTTCAAATCGCATATTACAGTCCAGCTATCTTATCCAGTGTGGTTGCAGCTACGATTTGGATGATTATTTTTGACCCTCGAGGGCTCGGAAACCAATGGGTGAATTTTCTCATGCATACCCCGGGTATTGATCATAAATGGTTGGTCGATCCTGTGATGGAACAAGTATCTACCATGGTGATTTATTTCTGGAAATATATCGGATATTTCGTCATTCTGTTTATTACCGGCCTGGCTACGATTCCTCCGACTTTGTATGAAGCAGCCACCATTGACGGTGCAAATAAAAATCAGACATTTTGGCGTATCACGCTTCCGCTGTTGAAACCTACGGTCGTATTGGTTTCTGTTATGGCAATGTTGCAATGCCTGAAAACGTTCAGCACCCAGTACATGCTCTATACCAATGGAGCACCCAGAGCCCCTATTAACGTTATTACCTTCAATATTTATGTGACCGGTATTCAACAGCAGTATCTGGGAAGGGCTAGTGCTATGAGTGTCGTATTGTTCGTCTTGATGTTGGTTCTGACCTTGTTGCAGTTCAAGACCACAAACAGTGAACAAACTGAATATTAGGAGTCCAAGATGCAGACATTTAAAAGACAAACAGTTATGCAATGGCTAGTCTATCTGGTCTTGGCAATCATGCTGGTTTTTACCCTCACGCCAATTCTGTTTATGATCAGTGCATCCATGATGGATCGTAATCAGATCCTACGCATGCCATTCTCTTGGATTCCCGAGACATTCAAACAAGCAAACTTTGTAAAAGCAGTGCAGGGAAATGACCAAAGTTATATCTTTATCCGCAACATTTCCAACTCACTGATTGTAAGTATTACCGTTGCAATTACCACTGTTTTGATAGCGAGTTTGACCGGCTATGGCCTGGCAAAATTCCGCTTCCGTGGTCAGAACATCATCTTTATCATGATTATGGCAACGATGATGATACCATTTGAGGCTATCATGATTCCCTTATACATGGTTGTTACGAAGCTTCATATCCAAAATACGTATACCGGTTTGATCCTCCCATTTCTCGTAAGTGCCTTCGGTGTCTTCCAGATGAGACAGTATCTGACTACCTTCCCAACCGAGTTCCTGGATGCTGCTCGTGTTGATGGTATGGGAGAGATCGGTATTTATTGGAGGATTGTGCTTCCCAACTGCAAACCGGTCATAGCAACCTTGGCGATTCTTTCCTTCCGTAACCAATGGGACAACTTGCTCTGGCCGCTTTTGGTAAGCCAGACTGAGAAGATGAAAACGATTCCTCAATATATTTCATCTTTTGCTTTGGAGAGGAGTACCGATGAAGGGGCAATGATGGCTGCTGCCTTGTTGGCTTCCATTCCGATGTTCCTCCTTTTTATATCGCTTACCAAATATTTCATTGGTGGGTCTGCCGTGTACGAATCAAGAAAGGGCTGAGCATGTACGATTATCTTTGTACCGATTTCAGACGTGATGATGCCGATTATCAGGCATTGATTCCCTATGCCGAACATGTATTGTTGTATCGTGAGAAACAACCCGAAGGGCCTTCTTCCCGTCATTTACTGATATCCCATAATCAGAGCAGTCGCGAGGATGCCATAAGGCGAGGGTTGGGCGTATTGCAATGGCAAGGACCACTTTCAGAATCTCTAGTGGAACCTCTTTTAGCTACCTACGACCAACGGCCTCCTCAAGACTGTAAGCTCTTCCTTTTCGATTTAGGCAATGTCGTAGTTACAAACATCGAAATGCTAAACCGTATGGCTGATATCATCGGATTAGACCCTGAAGTATTTGCTGCTGATTATTTACATTATGAGTTCCCGTTGATGGACGGTAGCATTGCAGAAGCCGAATATTGGAACCATGTTGAGCACCAGTTTGGGATAGCTGTACCCAACAATCCGTTTGCAACTGCATTCAAACCTGTCATGAACAAGCCGATTGTAAAATTAATCAAGACACTCAGGAAAAAAGGCTATAGGGTAGTTTGTGCCTCCAATACGATTGACAGCCATTGGAAACATCTAAAAAAAATGGGGGTTCTGGATCTGTTTGACGCAACGTATGCCTCCCATTTGCTGGGTATAAGCAAACCGGCTGCTGCGTTCTATGAAACTATCTTGGATAAAGAAGGGATTCCCGTTTCTCAATCCTATTTCATCGATGATAGAGAGGATAATGTAGAAGCAAGTAGAAAGCTGGGTATCGCCAGCCTTCTCTATGCTGATTCTGTTGTTAAAACTAGAGATGAACGGCTAAAGATACTTCTTTAATACATCCCGCCTTCATCTCTAAATGCAGTTGGGGTTTTTCCCGTGAATCGTTTGAATATTTTTGCGAAATAGCCCGGGGTGGGAAATCCGCAATTGATAGCGATATCCCCGATATTCAGTTTTGGGTCTTTCATCATGGTTACCGCTTGGTTGATTCTCCATGCATTAAGGTATTGAAGAAAATTAAGGCTGGTAACCTCTTTGAATAATCTGGAAAGGTGACTCTCTGATAGATCCAGAAAGGCTGCAGCTTCCTGTAGTCCCACCGGCTCCGAATAATTCTCGACAATGTAGGCAATCGCAGCATCAATGATGTGGTTGTATACATGCGTTGGAAGGGTTATAAGCTGTTGGGGCTCTGAGCTATGCTTCTTCTTGAGTTGTTCATAGTCGCGGTCTTCTTCCTGTATTTTTCTTACCAAGGCAGCAAGAGTTTCTTCCAGTTCTTCGTCATCGATTGGTTTGAGAAGGTAATCGAAGACTCCAAGGCGGATGGCACTTTGCATATAGGAGAAGTCTGTATGTCCGGTAAGAATGATTGCATGGTTGACAGGGCAATTCCCAAGCATGGTCAGGCCATCCTGGGCAGGAAGCCGGATATCGGTTATGACGATATCTGGTTCTTTCTCTTTGATCAGCGCCTCGCCTGTTATTCCATCAGCAGCTGTTCCCACCAATTCAAGACCGAGAAGTTCCCAGCGGATTGAAGAAGCAATTTCTTCTCGGACAATCTGTTCATCTTCTACAAACACAACACGGTAGCTCATTATTCTTGTTCCTTCTTTGGCTTGTCGTCCGGGAAAGTGATCTTCACGGTAACACCTTCTCCCTCTTTTGATTGGATGGCGAACTGCATTTTCTTTCCATAACTTAAAAACAATCTTCTATATACATTGTATACACCAACGTGTGTTGAGTTGGCAAGTTCATTTAAGTCATTTGGTAGTTGTCCACTCGGAATTCCGACTCCATTATCGGTAATAGTAATTTGAATGGTAGAATCTTTTCGTTCGACCGTAACTGCCAGGTGCCATTCTCCCGCCTTTGGTTCCAGCCCATGAATGATAGCATTTTCTACAAGAGGCTGTATGATCAACTTGGGGGTTTTCACCTCATTGCAACTGGGGTCCAGATAGGTATCGACAGTAAGCTTTTCCCCAAAACGAAGTTTTTGAATTGTGAGATAGGAGTCCACCAACGCCATGCTTTGTTCCAAGGTTGCCTCGCTTTCCCGATTGTCAATGGATGAACGAAGGAGTTTGCCGAGCTTTACCGTAATGGTGTAGATCTCTTTTTCGTCATGGAGGCGTGCAAGGGCTTTGATGGTGTTGAGCGTATTAAATAAAAAGTGAGGGTTCATCTGACTTTCCAAAGCTTTTCGTTCTGCTTCGCTGAGTTTGGCCTGTTCCTCACGGGTTAACTCCAGAAGACTGCCAATTTGGCCAACCATGAGATTGAAGGAGTGTTCCAGACTGCTGAATTCGTTAATTGTGCTGCTGATCTCTTTTGGCTGTAAAATACCTTCCTCAACCTCTTTCATTCGTTTCGCAAGATTTTTGATCGGCTGGGATATGGATTGGGAGAAGAGGTAAGAGAGTACCATAGCCAGCAGTATGCCGATACCCATGGTTGCGATGAAGGCTGAAAACCAGTTCTCCAGATTTTCCTTAAAGGGTACGCTACTTATTCGTCCCACAAGATGTAGGGTGGTTCCTGCGATAGGAGTAATCGCAATTAAAGATGTGTCGGCTCTGAGCGGGCGAGGGGAATAGTCTCCCTCCAAGGCATTTAACTCACGAAACATGTCGAAATTTCCAAATTGCTCAGGATGGGTCAAACTGGTTGCATAAAATGAATTCCCATCGACGAGCAAGATATCACTTAACAGTGCATCACCATTGACCAGATTGTTAAATGCATCGGAATAGACGTCTACAACCAGATATCCTACATTTTTGCCATTAGGGTCGTATACTCGGCGTAATATGGAAGCAACCACTTGCCGACCGTTTGCGGCTACCCGATGGCCTTGGATGGTAATAATTGAGGCGGTAGGGGAGACCTCCCTGTTTTGCCCTATTATGGACTGCATATCCCAATCGTTGCCGTGATAGCGTAGGTCATAGACTTCAGGGAACGTGTGGGTTGAAATTCTTACTTTCCCCGAGTTACTGACCATGTTGGCGCTGGCAAGGTAGGTGTCACCTCTCATAATCGTAAATAGCAATTCATAGAGTTTGCGGCTCTGTTCGGCATCAGATTCAAGCGAATCGGACTTAAGTGCTTCGATAACCACCGGGTCGGTGGATAACTGATATGCTTTATGACGATATGACTCCAAAATATCTGAGACAATTTTAGCGTCATCACTCGTTCTGCCCATTGCTTGGCGCATGAGAAAACGTTCCTGATTATCGTCTCCATTAATTGCATAATATGCAGAGAATAAGCCCATAGGTATTACCAGCACGATTATAAAATAAATAAAAAGATGCGTGAAGAGATTTTTTTCTTTCCAAAATTGTGCGGGCATTTTCATGGATGAAGTGTATCGGTAAACCAGAGGGGACGCAACAAATTACGGTATACGAATTTTTTTTGCATAAACATACTGTTTTATGAATAGCAGGGTTGACATGTCTTTGAAAGAACGTTACAAACAAGGAACAGCAGTATCATCTGCTTTTGAGGAGAGTACCGTGAACGCGTTCAGCAAGCAGGCGCAACAATCGCGCTGTCAATTTGCGAAGAATCGAAAGACGCAGGCATCTACGTCCTGCCGTCCCATGTTTGATCAATCTGTTTCAGCATCTTCTTTGCTTCTTGTACGCCCTGTTCTCCTACTCAACCTCCTCCCCCTCCTTTCAATAATTCCCCTTCTTATTGTAGTAAGCCTAATTATTCTCTAACCACGGCTGCGACAATCGTTGCATGGTCCGTGGATGAAAGCCCCCTGAACTTCGGGGAGCAGTTGCTTATACCCAAAATCGTATGAAGGAGAGATACCATACATGAATACAGAAGAAAAACGTTACACACTCGCAATTTTGGTCAACAACCATCCTGGTGTTCTGATGCGTGTCGTTTCCCTGTTCAGCCGTCGCGGCTATAACATTGACAGTCTCTCTGTCGGTGAGACAGAGAACGAAGAATTCAGCCGTATAACCATCGTAGTAACCGGTGATCGTCCGGTCGTTGAGCAGATCAAGAAACAAGTCGGAAAATTGTACGATGTGAAACGCGTTTACGAGATGGCAGGTCAAAAGAGCCTGCAGCGTGAGCTTGTAATGGTCAAAGTATCGACCAAGCATGATACACGTTCGGAAGTGGTTGAACTTGCCGAGATTTTTAAGGCGAAGATCAACGATGTAACTGCCAGCACGATTACTCTTGAGATGACAGGTAGTCTGGAAAAGATTCAATCTTTTCTGGATCTTATCTCACCCTTCGGAGTTGTCGAAATGGCACGAACCGGCATAACTGCGTTGGAACGCGGATCGAGAGCCTTGGGCTCTATCGGTTTCAGCGAAGATGATGAATAATAACATTGAGACAAACCCATATTGGGTGGATTATAACGGAGGCAACAAGCAATGAGCACTATGTATTATGATTCGCAAGCGGATCTTTCGAAACTTGATGGAAAGAAGGTAGCCATCATCGGCTATGGTAGCCAAGGACATGCACACGCACTCAACCTACATGAGAGTGGTGTAGATGTAGTTGTTGGTCTCTACAAGGGCTCCAAGAGCTGGGCAATTGCAGAAGAAGCAGGCCTGCAGGTTACTACTGTAGAAGAGGCATCAAAGATGGCACAGGTCATCATGTTGTTGCTGCCTGATGAAAAACAACGTTCCATCTATGAGAAAAGCGTTGAACCCTATTTGACTGCAGGTAAATACCTTGCTTTCGCTCATGGATTCAACATCCATTTCGGACAGATCAAACCTCCAGCCGATGTGAACGTAATCATGATCGCTCCTAAGGGCCCAGGCCACACGGTTCGCAGCCAATTCCAGGAAGGCAAGGGTGTTCCTTCACTCATCGCTATTGCTCAGGATCCAAGCGGCGATTCAACTGATATTGCTCTTGCTTATGCAAAGGGCCTCGGTGCAGGTCGTGCCGGTATTTTCGAGACTTCCTTCAAGGAAGAGACCGAGACCGACTTGTTCGGCGAGCAGGCTGTTCTCTGTGGTGGTGTTTCCGCTTTGATCAAGGCTGGATTCGATACCTTGGTAGAAGCCGGTTACCAACCTGAGATGGCTTATTTTGAATGCTGCCACGAGATGAAGTTGATCGTTGACCTCATCAATCAGGGCGGACTTGCTTACATGCGTTACTCAATCAGTGATACCGCTGAGTATGGTGACTATGTAACTGGTGAAAAAATCATCACCGATGATACCAAGAAGGCAATGAAAGGCGTTTTGACTGACATCCAAGAGGGTGTTTTCGCTCGCAACTGGCTCTTGGAAAATCAGGTTTCCCGCCCTTACTTCAATGCAAAGAGACGCATTGAGAGTGAGAGCCTCTTGGAGACTACTGGTAAGAAACTGCGCTCATTGATGAGCTGGCTGAAGAAATAACTATACATTTAAATCGGGAAGGACACTATGGAAAAAGACAGAATCTATATCTTTGATACTACACTCCGTGATGGCGAACAGGCTCCAGGCTACAGCATGAATTTGGAAGAGAAAATTCGTATGGCCCTACAGCTAGAGGCCCTAGGTGTGGATATCCTAGAAGCAGGTTTTGCCATAGCGTCTCCCGGAGATTTTGCCAGCGTTCAGGCTATTTCCAAGGAAGTGAAGAATGTGGTGGTCGCCTCTCTCTCCAGAGCTCTGGAGAAGGACATCGATGCAGCCTATGAAGCTGTCAAACATGCAAAGAGGCCCAGAATTCACACATTCTTGGCAACCAGTGATTTGCATCTGCAATATAAGTTGAAGATGAGTCGTGACGATGCATATACCAAGGCTGTTGCCATGGTTAAGTATGCGCGTAATCTCACTGGTGATGTCGAGTTTTCTTTGGAAGATGCAACCCGTACCGATCTTGACTATATGTGCAAGGTTGTAGAAGGTGTCATCGCAGCAGGAGCTTCGGTAGTTAATTTACCTGATACGGTTGGCTATGCAACTCCTGAAGACATGACAAGAATGATCAGCACAGTCATGAATAAGGTTCCCAATATGGATAAGGCCATTTTGGCAGTTCACTGCCATAATGACCTTGGCCTTGCGGTTGCCAATAGTTTGGCTGGACTGAAAGCAGGAGCCAGACAGGCTGAATGTACCATCTGTGGTATCGGGGAACGTGCCGGTAATGCAGCAGTGGAAGAGATCGTAATGGGTATCAGGACCCGAAACGACAGTTATCCCTTCGAGTATAATATCAATACCGAAGAAATCTCACGTTCCAGTCGGTTGCTCACCCAGATCACTGGTGTGAAGCCGAATCCCTCGAAAGCTATCGTAGGTGCGAATGCCTTTGCCCATGAAAGCGGCATTCATCAGCACGGTATGATGGCGAACAGTTTGACGTATGAAATCATGACACCAGAGAGTGTCGGTGTGATGAACACCAGCTTGATTCTTGGCAAGCATAGCGGTCAGCATGCTTTTGAAAAGCGCTTGGCAGATCTTGGCTATACCTTGGGCAAGGAAGAGATTAAGAGTCTGTTCAGCGAATTCAAGAATCTTGCAGATAGAAAGAAGACCATTGTCGATCGTGACCTTATCGCCTTGGTTGAGTCTTCCAGCCAGAGCAGTCCTGTTACTTGGGAATTGGAAACCTTTGTGGTGAACAGCGGGAACCTGATGACCAGTACCGCATGTGTAACCTTGAGAAAGGGAGACAAGACGTATCAAGAAGTGGCCATGGGTACCGGCCCTGTCTATGCATCACTGAGAGCCGTTGAAAAGATTATTCGTCACCCGTTCAGCTTGGAAGATTATAGCTTGCAGGCAGTAACAGAGCATCGTGATGCACTTGGCGAAGTCCATGTAAAAATTACCGACGGAAGAGGCATGTACCGTGGTCGTGGGGTAAGCACCGATGTCATCGAAGCTTCGATCCTTTCCTGCCTCTCGGCAGTAAACAGAATGGTGGATGATGCCGCTTCCATATCCAATGGAAAAACACTGAAACCGACCAGTCCTCCCCATTTCGAGAATGATATGCTGCGTTCCCATTCCGACAAAGAGAAGGAAAATAGTGATGCGTAAGATAGATTTATTCGATTCAACGCTCAGAGATGGGAGCCAAGCGGAAGGAATCAGTTTTTCAGTGGAAGACAAACTGAAAATTGTGAAAGCCCTTGATACTCTTGGCGTTGCCTATATCGAAGCGGGAAACCCAGGATCGAATCCCAAGGACTTGGAATTTTTCAAACGTGCCGAACAGTTGGAGCTCAAACATGCCAAGTTGGTTGCCTTTGGTTCCACAAGAAGAAGAAACAGCAAGGCCGAGGATGATCCGAATCTTCAAAGTCTTGCACAGGTGAAAACCCAATATGTTTCCATCTTTGGAAAGAGCTGGGATTTTCACGTAACAGATGTGATACGGACGACCAAGGAAGAGAACCTTGCCATGATCACTGAAAGTATCCGTTATATAGTAGAGAAGGGCAGTGAAGTCTTCTTTGATGCCGAGCACTACTACGATGGGTATATCGGTAACAGTGAGTATGCCTTGCAGACCTTGCAGGCAGCCTTGGACGGAGGTGCTTCAACCTTAGTCCTATGTGAGACCCGGGGTGGCTTGATTCCCAGTGAAGTAAAACGTATCACTGAGGAAACCGCAAAAGCCTTCCCTAATGTGCCTTTGGCAGTCCACGCCCATGATGATATCGGTTGTGGGGTTGCAAGTTCCTTAGCCGCTGTAGAAGCCGGGGCTATCCAAGTCCAAGGGACACTCCTTGGATTCGGAGAACGTTGTGGCAATGCAAATCTTGCAACAGTCGCTGGTGTCCTGGCAACTAAAATGAATATTGATTGCTTGAATGGAGAAAGCATTGAGCAATTGACCAGTATTAGTCGTCAGGTCTCGGAGATTGCCAATGTCCGGATCAGCCATGGCGCTCCGTTTATCGGAAAAAGCGCTTTTGCCCACAAGGGTGGCATGCATATCGACGGAGTACAAAAGAACCCTGCTTCGTTCGAGCATATTGATCCCATGGCAGTGGGTAATGAACGTAGACTGCTCATGAGCGAGGTTGCCGGTCGTGCTCTGATGCTCAAGCGAATCGCCAAAGTTGCCCCAGATCTTGATAAGGATGATCCTATCACCATCGCTTTGATGGACGAGCTTAAGAAAATGGAAGCAGATGGATATCAGTTTGAAGGTGCAGAAAGTAGCTTCGACTTGGTAATCAGAAGAAAACTGAAGATGTACAAGCCGTATTTCTCGTTGGTACATTATCAGACGATAGGCAGTAGCCCGTATTTGGATCCGCTGAGTGACGAGACCCATTCTGCGGTAGTGAAAGTAAAAGTAGGTGGCGATAGCGCCATAACAGCTGCAGAAGGCGAAGGCCCTGTAAATGCTTTGGATAAGGCTCTTCGCAAGGTTCTGGAGCAATTCTATCCTACTTTGAAACGCATACACCTTACCGATTATAAGGTGCGTGTTCTTGATTCAGCAGGTGCTACGGCATCAAAGGTTCGTGTTTTGATTGAATCCACTGATGGGAACGAGAGCTGGTCGACCATCGGGGTTAGTAAGGATATCATTGAGGCAAGCTGGTTTGCCCTCAGTGACAGTATTGAATATAAATTAATTGCCGAAGGGATTGAGCCCTCGGCTGAATGACAGGAAGGAGAAATCTATGGGTATGACAATGTCACAGAAAATCCTGGCCCATCATGCAAATCTGGAATCCGTTCGCGCGGGACAGCTTATCATGGCGGACCTGGACATGGTGCTCGGCAACGATATTACCGCCCCGGTAGCTATCAACGAGTTCGGTAAATTCGGTAAAGAGACGGTCTTTGACAAGGACAAGGTTGCCTTGGTTCCCGACCACTTCTCCCCGAATAAGGATATTAAGGCAGCAGAACAGTGCAAAGCTGTACGTTGTTTTGCCAATGACCATGACATCACCAATTATTTTGATGTAGGCCAGATGGGTATCGAGCATGCATTGCTCCCCGAGAAAGGCCTTGTAGGTGCCGGAGATTTGGTGATCGGCGCTGACAGCCACACCTGTACCTATGGTGCCTTGGGTGCTTTCTCTACTGGTGTAGGATCCACCGACATGGCATGTGGAATGGCTACTGGACAAGCATGGTTCAAGGTTCCTAGTGCAATCAAATTCAATCTTACCGGCTCTTTCTCAAAGCATGTAAGCGGTAAGGATTTGATCCTCCACATCATCGGTATGATCGGTGTTGACGGTGCACTCTATCAGAGCATGGAATTTGTCGGGCCTGGCGTGAAGAACCTCACCATCGATGACCGTTTCACCATTGCAAACATGGCAATCGAAGCAGGCGCTAAGAATGGTATTTTCCCTGTTGATGAAGTCGCTTTGGAGTATATGAAAGAGCACTACAAGAAAGAGCCGAGAATCTATGAAGCTGACAGTGATGCAGTGTATGACAGAGTAATTGACATTGATCTTTCCAAGGTGAAGAGCACCATTTCATTCCCGCACTTGCCTTCCAATACCAGAACCATTGATGAAATTGGCGAAGGCGAAGTTAAGATCGATCAGGTTGTCATCGGAAGTTGTACCAATGGCCATATCAGTGACCTAAGACAGGCAGCAGCCATTCTCAAAGGCAAGAAGATTGCAAAGCACGTACGTGCCTTGATTTTCCCTGCAACTCAGGAAATCTGGAAGCAGGCTATGCACGAAGGATTGTTCGACATCTTTGTTGACAGCGGTTGTGCCGTTTCTACCCCGACCTGTGGTCCATGTCTTGGCGGACATATGGGTATTCTTGCTGAAGGGGAACGGGCGGTGAGTACCACAAACCGTAACTTCGTAGGAAGAATGGGTCATGTAAAGAGTGAAGTTTATCTTGCAAGTCCGGCAGTCGCCGCAGCAAGTGCAGTGGCAGGATACATTGCTGATCCTGCAAAGGTAATGGAGGGTTAAGATGCAAGCCAAAGGAACTGTTTTTAGATATGGGGACAACGTCGATACCGACGTCATCATTCCGGCGAGGTATCTGAATACCTCCAATCATAAGGAACTCGCTTCCCACTGTATGGAAGATATCGACCAGAACTTCATCAAGCAGGTGAAAGAGGGTGATATCATGGTTGCTGACAAAAACTTTGGTTGTGGTTCAAGTCGTGAGCATGCTCCGATTGCCATCAAGGAAAGTGGAATCAGCTGTGTAATTGCCAGAACCTTTGCAAGAATTTTCTACCGCAATTCCATCAACATCGGACTTCCTATCCTTGAATGTCCTGAAGCCTGTGATGGAATTAAGGCAGGGGATGTGGTCTCTGTTGATTTTACCACTGGTAAGATCACCAATGAAACCACAGGAGCAGTATACCAGAGTGAACCTTTCCCAGAATTCATGCAGAACTTGATTGAAGCTGGTGGTTTGGCTGGATACATTGCGAAGGGAGGCAAATAAGCATGAAAAAGCATATTGCTCTCGTCCCTGGTGACGGTATCGGCCCAGATATCGTCAATGAAGCTGTGAAAGTTTTAGAGGTTGTTGGGAAGAAATTCGGTCATGAGTTCACCACTACCAGCTATCTTGCCGGTGGTGCTGCTCTCGATGCATTGGGCATTCCTCTTCCAGAGGATACCCTTGAGGGTTGTAAGAAGAGTGACAGCGTCCTGTTGGGCGCTGTTGGTGGACCAAAATGGGACACCCTTGCTTCCAATCTGCGTCCCGAAAAAGCCTTGTTGGGATTGCGAAGCGGTATGGGATTGTTCTGCAATCTCCGCCCTGCGATCTTGTATAAGCAACTTTCCGATGCTTGCCCACTGAAAGATGAAATCATCGGTGATGGCTTGGATATCATGGTAGTTCGTGAGCTCACCGGCGGAATTTATTTCGGTGAACGAGGCCGCGAAGGCGATCGTGCGTATGACACAATGGCATACTCTATCCCTGAAGTCGAGAGAATCGTACGCAAAGGATTTGAGATCGCCCAGAAGCGTTCCAAACGTCTTTGCAGTATTGATAAAGCCAATATCCTTAACTCCAGTCAGCTTTGGAGGGAAGTGGTTGAAAAGATGAAAGGTGAGTACCCTGATGTAAAGGTCAGTCACATGTATGTAGATAACGCTGCCATGCAGTTGGTACGGAACCCACGTCAGTTTGATGTTATCGTAACTTCAAACATGTTTGGAGACATTCTCAGTGATGAAGCCAGCCAGATTACTGGTTCCATCGGAATGTTGCCTTCTGCTTCGCTTGCAGCTGATGGATTTGGCATGTACGAGCCTATTCACGGCAGTGCCCCTGACATTGCCGGACAGAATATCGCCAACCCCATTGCAACCGTTCTGTCGGTTGCCATGATGCTTCGTTACAGTTTCTCCATGGCAAAGGAAGCCGATGCCATTGAGGAGGCTGTATCCAAGGTATTGGATGGTGGTTATCGTACCGCAGATATTTATACCGACGGGATGAAGAAAGTCGGTACCAGTGAGATGGGCACCTTGATTGCCCAAGCTCTGTAACAGAGGAGGAAACTGATGGACCAGAGTAAAAGACGTTCTGCACAAATGACTGAAGGACCCGAAAGATCCCCCCATAGATCGCTTATGAAAGCTCTAGGGTGGACCGATCGTGAAATCCATATGCCCATTATCGGTATCGTAAACGGTGCCAATGATATCATTCCAGGCCATATTCATCTAAACCGTATTGTAGAAGCTGTCAAAGCCGGCGTACGCGAAGCTGGTGGAAACCCGGTATCGTTCCCTGTTATTGGTGTATGTGATGGAATAGCTATGGGTCACAAAGGAATGAAATATTCCTTGGCAAGTCGTGAGGTCATTGCAGATTCTATCGAGATTATGGCTACAGCCCATCCTTTCGATGCTCTGGTCTTCGTTCCCAACTGTGATAAAATTGTTCCTGGCATGCTGATGGCGGCTGCCAGAATCAATATACCTTCCATTTTCGTATCTGGCGGTGCAATGCTTGCCGGTAAGATTCCCGGCGAAGGGAGTTGCGGTACCAGCTTGTCCGTAATGTTTGAGAAGGTCGGCACCTATGAAGCCGGTATGCTCACTGACGAAGAGTTGCTTGCCTATGAAGACAATGCCTGTCCGACCTGTGGATCTTGTAGTGGTATGTTCACTGCAAACAGTATGAACTGCCTTACCGAGGTTATCGGTATGGGGTTGCCCGGCAACGGAACCATTCCTGCAGTGTACAGTGCTCGTGACCGTTTGGCTAAGGAAGCGGGATATCACATCATGGATCTTCTGAAGCGAAATGTATGTCCTTCGGATATCATGACCAAGGCTGCTTTTGAAAACGCATTGTCCGTAGATATGGCTCTTGGATGCAGTACAAATACCATGCTGCACTTGCCTGCCATCGCACATGAGGCGGGGGTAGAGATTGATATCTTTAAGGCAAATGAGATTGCTGCCAAGGTTCCCAATCTTTGCCACTTGGCTCCTGCAGGCAGTGATCATATGCAGGATCTCTATGAAGCAGGCGGCGTCATGGGTGTCATGCACGAACTCGGAGATGCGGGTCTATTGCACCCTGATCTACCTACCGTCAGCGGTAAGACGATCAGTGAGCAATACAAGAATGCCCCTGTATATAACCATGAAGTCATTCGGCCCTTGGACAGACCGTTCTCCAAAACAGGTGGTATTGCTGTCCTCAGAGGTAACCTTGCCCTGGATGGGGCTGTGGTAAAACGAAGTGCTGTCGATCCAAAAATGCTTGTTCACAAAGGCCCAGCACGCGTTTTCGAGTGTGAGGAAGATACGATTAAGGCCATTTTTGACGGAAAAATTAAGGCTGGTGACGTTGTAGTCATCCGTTATGAAGGACCAAAGGGTGGACCTGGCATGCGCGAAATGCTCAGCCCTACCAGCGCCATTGCCGGTATGGGTCTTGATAAGGACGTTGCCTTGATCACCGATGGTCGATTCAGTGGTGCTACCCGCGGGGCTTCCATTGGGCATGTTAGCCCGGAGGCTGCCGAAGGCGGACTTATTGGATTGGTAGAAGAAGGGGATACAATCAGCATAGATATCCCTGCTGGAAAATTGGAACTGCTTGTTGATGAAGCAACACTCGCTAAACGAAAAGAATCATGGGTTTGCAAGGAGTGTACCATTACTACAGGTTACCTTGCACGCTATGCCAAACAGGTGACCAGCGCTTCTACCGGAGCAGTTTTCAAGAAATAGGAGTACAAACCATGCAAATGACTGGAGCGCAAATTATCATAGAATGTCTGATCGAACAGGGAGTGGATACCGTTTTCGGTTTTCCCGGTGGGGCAGTATTGCCCCTCTACGATGCCCTTTATCAGAATCAGAGCAAGATCAAACATATTTTGACCAGCCATGAACAGGGAGCTTCCCATGCTGCTGATGGCTATGCACGCAGCACTGGGAAAGTAGGAGTCTGTATTGCAACCAGCGGTCCTGGTGCTACAAACTTGGTTACAGGAATTGCCACAGCCTATATGGACAGTGTCCCTATGGTTGCGTTTACCGGTAATGTCGGTGTTCCTTTGTTGGGTAAGGATAGCTTCCAAGAGGTCGATATTACTGGCATTACAATGCCGATTACCAAGCATAACTTCATCGTGAAGGATGTTGCGCATCTTGCTGAAACTGTTCGGACTGCATTCAAGATAGCACAGGAAGGAAGACCAGGTCCTGTATTGATTGATGTCCCCAAGGATGTGACGGTCTTTACTGCGGATTTTGTTCCTCAGAGCCCTGAGGTTCTGAAACCCCGAACTGAAAGATTGAGTGAGAAAAGCATGGAATTGGCTTTGACCTTGATTAAGCAGTCCCAGAGACCTATGTGTTATGTTGGCGGTGGTGTTATCCGGGCGAAGGCTTCTAGCGAACTTGCAACCTTCTTGGAAAACATTGATAGTCCTGCGTGTACATCCTTGATGGGTATTGGAGCGGTGCCGACAGAGAATCCAAGATTTACCGGGCTTGTAGGCATGCACGGTACGAAAGTATCGAATATGTGTGTTTCAACCTGTGATCTTTTGGTAGTTGTAGGTGCACGTTTCAGCGATCGTGTTGTCAGTAAAGCGAGTGCGTTCGCCAAGAATGCAAAAATCATCCATATTGATGTCGATCCTGCTGAAATTGATAAGAACATCAAGACCTACTGTCATGTCATTGGTGATTTGAAAGTTGTTCTTGAAGAACTGAACAAGCGGATACAAAAACCATGGCACCATGACAAATGGATGGATCAGGTAGCAGATTACAAGAAACGCTATCCTATCCGTGTTGATATTGAAAGTGCCAGGTCAAAGGAAATCCTTGATGCATTGCAACAAGAACTTCCCCCAGATGCCATTGCAGTTACTGAAGTAGGCCAGCACCAGATGTGGGCAGCCCAATTCCTTAAACATATGTTGCCGGGACACTTTCTTACCAGCGGTGGTTTGGGCACTATGGGATATGGTACCGGAGCGGCAATCGGAGCTCAGGTCGGTAATCCAGGGGTAAGAGTTGTAAACATTGCAGGTGATGGTAGCTTCAAGATGAACTGCAACGAGCTTGCTACGATTGCACGATATCAATTGCCGGTAATTATCTTGCTGATGAATAACCAGACCTTGGGTATGGTGCGACAGTGGCAGACACTATTCTTTGATCAGCGGTACAGTGAGACGACCCTCGATACTCCTATCGACTGGATTAAACTTGCCCAGGCTTTTGGTGTAGACGGCATTAAAATCAGCCGAACCGATGATGTACAGGCAAAAATCAAGGAGGCTTTAGCAACTGGTAAAGCAGTCCTTATCGATTGCGAGATTCCTGTAGATGATAAGGTTTATCCTATGGTAGCACCGGGTGCATCCATTGATGAGATGTTGGGTGTAGAGGAAGTCGGGGTATAACCGTAGAGGTAATGCACAAATTCCAAAAGCGTTAAGCCAAGGGCCGTGCAGATGTTATGTAATGTAGATATCTGTGGTGTGCGTCTATCGGCTTCGATGTAATAGAGCTGACTTCGAGAGAGGTCAGCTTTTTCTATGAGATCTTCCTGAGTCATATTACGTAGGCATCTCAACTCTTTGATTGCCTGTCCAATGGGTTTTCGTTCCATGCAAAAAGTATGTCAGATTTGTACATTGAATTCCAAAAACTCGTCATAAAGTATTGTAATTATTATAATTTATAAGACAAATACAAAATTCTCACAAGAGAAGGAATCTGTTTCTGGTTTAGTTTCTTTGTAGCTAGAGGATTAGAGAAAATAGAAGTCAATTCTTTCAGCTTCTGGTTTTACCATTGAATTTCCAAAAACATAGCAAAGGGTGTTATAATTTATGCAATGACAAACAGGAGGTAGTATATGGAAGATGATATGAGACAGATGACAAGCGAAGAGCTTGCTGCGCTGTGCACAAATCTAGAAAAAGCTTGTACCAAGCAATTGCGTGCTGAGGAAGCCGGGTTGTTTGCACAACTTGCAGCTTATTATGACCAACATCGGTTGAGCGGGGATAATGAGGATTATAAAACTCTCCTTGACGCAGTAGATAAAGACTTGGCCAGTGGATATGAAACTGCAAATAAGGCTGCCTCCGAGTTTGTCGACCGTGGAGCAAAAAGAGCATTGGTTTGGGGCGAGAAAGTATCCAAATTGTTGAAATCGTTGCTGATGCGATACGAGAAACAACAAAATTCGCTTTTGGAAGGAACGAGCGTCTGGGTTTGCGCGATTTGCGGGTTTATCTATGTAGGGGATACTCCTCCTACAATTTGTCCTATTTGTAAAGTCCCTAGTTTCAAGATCCAGAGTATTGCGAAGGAGGCCCTCTGATGCATGCCGCGAGAAATATTGCCCTTTGTACCAAAGATTGTGTTTGTCTTTTTGTCTGTCCTACCGGTGCTACCGATACAGAGAACGGCCAGATTGA
>QJZS01000121.1 GCA_003247345.1 Spirochaetales bacterium | reverse complement strand
TTTCGAACAAAATTGCCGCTTTCACACTATCTTCAATCGTTGAGCCGTTTTTTACGTAATCGCAACCCCCCAGTCGTACTGCAAGGAGAAAGTTTTTTCCAACGGCATTTCGTACTGCCTCAATTATTTGGATATGCAGTTTTAATCTTCCCTCAATAGTTGCCCCAGTATAGGAATCAGTTCGTTTGTTTGTTATAGGAGAATAGAACTGATTAAGCAGGTACCCATGCGCGGAATGTATTTCAACACCATCAAATCCTGCCTTCTTGGCTCGCATTGCAGCATCTGCAAAATCCGAGATTACTGCATTGATTTGTGACTGGGACATTTCTTGGGGAAGTATGTTCTTTTTTTCATTAAGAATGGCGCTTGCGCTGATTGCCGGCATGCCTGTAATTTCAGTATCACAAGCGCTTCCTGCATGGTTGATTTGAGCCATCACTTTTACATCGTTTTTATGGATTACATCTACAAGACTCTGTAAAGCTGGAATATCGCTATCTCTTGATATCGACATCTGCCCTTTTTTTGCTATGCCTTGTTTGTTTACATAACAATGTTCGACAATGACTAATCCGATACACCCATCTTTGGTCTTTTCGTCATAATACTGAAGACAATCAGGGGTAACATATCCATTATCTGATGTTGCGGTTGCCATTGGAGGCATAACAAGCCTATTTGCCAAGGTTATCGTATTCAGGACTATCGGTGTATGCATGGTAGCCATAGTGAAACCCCTTCTTGAGAAATTCGTAAGGTCTAATCGTTATGATAGTTTCAAACCTATAGTAGTTCATCCTTAATAACAAGACCGTGTATTTGTTACCAAAAAGAAGTGGTCTTGTAGCGTTATGGCATCTGAATGACGCGAAAATTTAGAGTTCTAGCCTCATTTCACTCTGGGTGAGGAAATGGTCGAAGTTCATGTGATTCAGCCAGCTGGTCATTGGAGTGTAGGAAGCATCTATATTGATGAATCGTATATTCTCAGACTGACATTGGGCGGCAACTGCATACAGAGTCTGTGTTGCAATTCCATTTCTTCTCTCTGAAGGAAGAATGTATAGTTGTGCTACCGATCCTGAATTGATGTCAAAATAGACATATCCTTTCAGTTCTTTTCCAAGGATAATGTCACATTTTCTTAGGTCCGCAGCTGCAATTGCTTCTTTGCTGTTTTGCCAGCTTGGAATGCACTCTTCTTCGTAATTGGGATTGCGCTCAGTAATTTCCAGTTTAATATCTGATGGTTGTTCCAGTTTATTTTTCTCAATGGAATAACAATTCAGCGTTCTTTGAGTTTTGAATCCGCTATGCTCATAGAGCTGCTTGGCTTTGGTATTCGAATCCAGAACTTCAAGAACAAAGGCTTCCCTTCCTTCTATTCTAAGGTGCTCGAGGGTACTGTCGATAAGCAGGTGCGAGTATCCTTTGCCTCGGTAGGATGGGATAATACCCGTTGCCCCATCATAGGCAAAATTATTTCGGATACCTACGAGAATGAAACCTACCAATTGGTTTTCATCAAACAAACCTATTGAAGAATCCGGTTTGAATCCGTTCCGTATATTCCTTGCTACGAAAACAGACTCTGCTTCCTTTACTTCTATCTGGTAGTCTGAGAATGCTTCGTTAAAGACTCGGCAAAGCGTTGTATTGTCAATATCATTTAAAGTTTTCGCTACCACCATCGTTTCTTCCTGAAATAGTAAGCCATACCGATTACAACGAGGAAACAGATAGCAAGCATGGCTGAGAACCCCCAGCTTGCCTGGAGGAATGGCATATTGGAAAAGTTCATACCGTAAAGCCCGGTAAGGAAGGTCAGAGGAATGAAGATGGTGGAGATGATGGTCAACACCTTCATGATAGAGTTCATCCTACTATCCAAACTGGATAGAAAGACTTCCATGATGCTTGAGACTGTTTCTCGAAGCATTTCACACTCTTCAGAAAGCCACAGAGCATGATCATAAATATCACGAAGGAGAAACAGGGTGTTTTTATCGAGATACTCGTGTTCTGACCGGATCATCGTGCTGAGCATCTCCTTCAAGGGGCTGGTCATCCGCCGAAGCGTGAGTATTTTGGCTTTGTGCTTGTGGATAGCCGGTGCGTTAGTTTCTTGGGGTCTTGTGATGACCAGCTCTTCCAATTGCTCAGTCTGCAATTCCAGCTCATCAGCACGAACCAGATATTGGTCGACTACCCGGTCAATGAGTGAATGGAATAAAACGGCACTGCTTCCTGTCTGCAATTTTGTTTTATTGTCTTCCAGTTGGCGTATCACAGGATCAAAGGTGGCACTTGCATATTCAGATATGGAAAGTACCCAGTTTCTTCCAAGGAATAGGGAAAGTTGTTGTTCCACCGTATTTTGGGTGGAAAGAATTCTCAGGATTACCGAGAGGTAATTATCATACGTATCCAATTTAAGACGTTGGTCGGTAGAAAACACATCTTCCAGACTGAGATTGGAGATGGAGAACATTTTGGCGATTCTGATGATCTCCTTGATGTCATCAAGGCCGCTTATTTGGATCCAGCACAATTCTTGAGCCTTGGGTTCCTCAAATCCCTGTACCATTCGATAGGAACCAGCAGTATAGAAATGAGTTCGGATTTTTGTTGCTTCTGGTAATCCTTCCCCTGCGTAAATCAAGGATCCTGCCGCCAATCCTTCCTTTTTCTTATGGGATGTGCGATGTGCTACGATAGGTATCATGTAAAACTCCTAAAGATTGATCAAACCAAGAACCAACAACAGTTGTGCCAGAACATAGCTGGACATTTCGCTTGTGGTGCTTGCATGACGAAGGTCGAGGCTGTCTAGGCCGATCATGGTATCACTAATGGTAAACAGCAATACTCCGATAATAGCAAGATACGAAGTTGTGCCAACACAGAGGGCTGCCAAGAACCCAAGTAGTGCTGCATATATAAGGTACGGCCCTGATCTTTTTTGCCAACCGATTGTTTTTATCAACCAAGAATAGGGGATGAGCAATACAGCAAGGGCAATTGAGGCAAGCGTCCAATCTACACCTTTGGGTAGTATATATCCGATGTAAAACAGATGGCAAAGAGCAAAACTGGCCATTCCTCCAAAGAAGTAATTACCCTCGTGCCCTTTTACCAAAAGGCCGTCTCCCAGCGTTGCAAATCCCAGTGCCACCAACAACAAAGGTGATCCCCCTGCATACGAGACATATAGAGCTAAAGTGGGCATCAGTAAAACTTTGGTAATGGCACCGAGTGTTTGGTATCCCTCAGCCCGTAGACTGAGATGTAAAAACGAAAGACCTAAATAAACCAGAATGATGGTGTTCATATGTATAGGGTAGCCCAGGCTTTGCAATCGGGCAAGTCAAAGATACAACCGTTGGTTTTATTGACGAGAAGTACAAAGATGTATGATATGCTTCTAAGTAACAGGGAGCAATCATGAGAACAATTTTTGATGATATCTATTTGTTGGACGCCACTGGTCGTGTGAACACGTTCGTACTTGGAAATAAAAGCGAATATTGTCTAGTTGATACAGGATTTCCTGATACTGCCGATGCTATGATAGAGGAGCTTCAGCAGTCAGGTTATCCCTTGTCTCATCTTACCAAGATTATTATCACCCATGACCATCCAGACCACATTGGCGGCTTGCCTAGATTGCTGGAAGTCTCCAACCCCAAACTCTATGCACACAAAGATGACGTATCCGGTATTGAACAGAAAGTGAGTAAAGCATTAAATAGGAAGATTGCCATTGATGTTGTACTGGTTGAAGGCAGTACGATAGAAGTACTTGGGGGGTTGGAAGTAATCAGTACCCCAGGCCATACCCTTGGTTGTATCGCACTCTATCAAAGACAGAGGAAAATTATGTTTCTCTCCGATGTCATCAAGGTTGTTGATGGAGTTGGGTTACAGATTGCACAACCTGAGAAGTACAACAGAGACACCGCTCAGACTATACAAGATGGACTGAGATTATTGAGTTATGATATCGAATCCGCCTTGCTTAATCATGGTCAGCCGATTCTCAAAGCCGATATCCAGAGTTTGTATGATTTGAAGAAAAGCTGACAAAAAATCCCATGGTTTTGAAGACGGCAAAAGATTTCACTTTTCGAATCTAGAAGGATGTCTCCAACTTTGAAAATCAAAGATTCCTCCGACTATTTTGCCAACGTGCAAGAATTCTGATATAATGCGTATTCATGGCGAAGACAAATTATGATGAATCTAAAATCCTAACGCTCAGCGCGCTGGAACACATTCGAAAGCGCCCTGGTATGTATATCGGGCGGTTGGGAAATGGCACACATATTGATGATGGTATCTACATCTTGCTCAAGGAGGTGGTGGATAACAGTATCGATGAGTTCATCATGGGCTTTGGCAGTCGTATTGTTATTCGATTGAAAGAGAGCGAAGTATCGGTAAGGGATTTTGGTCGTGGTATTCCTTTGGGAAAGGTCATCGACTGTGTCTCTATTATCAATACAGGTGCAAAATATAGTGATGATGTATTCCAATTTTCGGTAGGTTTGAACGGTGTAGGTACCAAGGCTGTTAATGCACTATCATCCTACTTTAAAGTAACCAGCTACCGTGAAGGCAAATATAGTACTGCCGTTTTTTCAAAAGGCGAGTTGGTCAGCGAGGTATCCGGCAAGACCGAAGAGAATGATGGTACTGAGGTAGTCTTTACCCCAGATCCAGAGCTGTTCGGAGACTATGCCTATAACGATGATTTCGTGCTTTCCCGAATCTGGAGTTATGCCTATCTGAATACGGGACTCACGCTCAATTATAATAATCGTGCATATAAATCTTCGAATGGTTTGCTCGACCTTCTGGATAAGGAAGTAGGGACTGAAAACCTGTATGCAATCATGCACTATCAGAGCAAGCAGTTGGAATTTTCCTTGACCCACGTTGGCGGATCCTATGGAGAAAACTATTTTTCCTATGTAAATGGGCAGCATACCACCGATGGCGGTACCCATCAGAGTGCTTTCAAGGAAGGAATTGTTAAAGGAATCAACGAACACTTCAAGAAGAACTGGTCTGCCCAGGACGTACGAGAAGGTGTCGTTGGGGCCATTGCCGTAAGGGTGAAGGAACCGGTCTTTGAATCGCAGACAAAGAATAAGCTCAGCAATACCGAAATTCGTACTTGGATAGTCAATGAGGTTAAGGATGCTATTGTTGATTTCCTTCTCAAGAATACTGAGGAAGCTGAAAAACTTAATCAAAAGATTATAAACAACGAAAAACTCCGCAAGGAGTTGAATGAAGTAAAGAAAGGCGCTCGGGAATCGGCAAAGAAAGTCAGTCTGAATATCCCCAAGCTGAAAGACTGCAAATATCATCTGGGGCAGAGCAATGCCCATCAGGATGAATGTGAATCCTCCATGATTTTCCTTACTGAGGGAGATAGCGCCAGCGGAACCATCACCAAGACTCGTGAAGTTATGACCCAAGCTGTATTCAGCTTGAGGGGTAAAATCGTGAATGTCTTTGGGAAGAAGAAGACCGAAATCTATAAAAATGCCGAGCTCTACAATATGATGGTTGCCCTAGGGGTTGAGAATGGGGTTGAAGGCTTGAGATACGGTAAGGTCATTATTGCTACCGATGCCGATACCGATGGATTCCATATCCGTAATCTTCTGATGACCTATTTCTTAACCTATTTCGAGGACCTGGTACTTGCAGGAAGACTCTATATCCTTGAGACTCCCTTATTCAGAGTTCGAAACAAAACTCAGACGGTCTACTGTTACAGCGAGAAAGAACGTGATGTTGCCATGAGTCAAATCAAGAATAATGAGGTGACCCGATTCAAAGGCCTTGGAGAAATTGACCCCAAGGAGTTTGGTCAGTTCATCGGTGAGGATATGCGTCTGCTTCCCGTTTCTATTCCAGGGATGAATGAGATGCATAAGACCATGGAGTTCTATATGGGCACCAACACCCCTGAACGACGCGAATTCATCATGGAGAATCTGATCTGATGACCCAAGCTCATGCGATATTCAAAGAAAACTTCCTCGAATATGCCAGTTACGTAATCAAGGAACGTGCCATCCCTGATTTGGTGGATGGTTTCAAACCGGTACAAAGACGTATTATCCATACGTTGTTCGAAATGGATGACGGCAAATTTCATAAAGTTGCTAACGTGGTTGGTTGGGCAATGCGCTACCATCCGCATGGTGATTCATCAATCTATGAAGCCTTGGTCAACTTGGCCAACTGCGATTTGTTCATAGAACGACAGGGAAACTTCGGTAATATCCTGACCGGTGACAGTGCTGCTGCGGCCAGGTACATTGAATGTAGGCTGCTCCCGTTTGCCAAGAAGGTCTTGTACAACCCTGAGCTTACCCAGTTCATTGAATCCTACGATGGTCGAAACAAGGAACCTGTTACGTTTCCTGCAAAGATTCCTGTAGTTTTAATCCAAGGGGTAAGTGGTATCGCCGTAGGTATGAGCACCTACATCCTTCCCCATAATCCCATCGAGGTTCTTGATGCAATGGCAGCCTCCTTGCGAGGGGAATCATATGAACTATATCCAGATTTCCCCGGAGGGGGTATCGTAGATGTAGATGATTACAATGATGGAAGAGGGAGTGTCTCGGTACGAGCAAAGCTGAATACCCATGACCCCAAGCGAATCATCATTGAAGAGCTTCCCTATGGTACAACCAGTGAGGCAATGATCAAATCGGTAGAGGATGCGACCAAAAAGGGCAAGCTGAAAATCAGTTCGATAACTGATTATACAGCAGAGAAAGTAAATATTGAGATCAATCTTGCTCGCAATACCTACTCTCAAGAGATAGTAGATGCCTTGTACGCATATACATCATGTGAGACGAAGCTTTCCATCAATCCGCTCGTGATCAGGGACAATGTTCCTACCATCATGGGTGTACATGAAATCCTCGATTATCATGCAGTTCACTTGGTTGAAGTACTGAAAGCTGAATTGGAACTTGAAAAAGGACACTTGCTTGATAAACTGCATGCGCGAACTTTGGAACGGATTTTCATTGAAGAACGTATCTACAAACGAATCGAGCAGAAGAAGAGTGCTCAGGATGTTAATAAAGCAGTCGTCACCGGCTTCAAACCGTTTGAGGATCAACTGCTTAGACCCATTGAGGCTGACGATGTAGAACGTTTGCTGAAGATCCCCATTCGCCGTATCAGTTTGTTCGATATTGAAAAGAATCACGAAGAAATCGAACTGATCAATGAACAACTCGCTGAAATTGAGAAGAAGCTGAAGGATCTGACAGGGTATGCACTTTCCTATCTCGATGAATTAAAAACTATCTTAGGGAAAGAGGATCATAAGCGAAAGAGTACGATTAAGAAGTTTGAGCTCGTTGATGTCAAGGAAGTTGCCGAACGGAATCTCTCAGTCAGATATGATGCCGCTAATGGATATCTTGGATATGGGGTGAAGCAGGGGAATGTCATGCTGGAGGTAAGTTCCTTTGACCGTGTGCTCATTATTAGAAAGGATGGAACCTATCAGGTCATTGATGCTCCGGATAAGGAGTTTGTCGGCAAAGGTCTTCTCTATTGCGGCTATGCAGACAAGAGTGAACTTTCTAAGATTACCTTTACAGTTATTTACCAAGATACAACCTACAAATATCTGTTCTTGAAACGGTGCCAAGTACTTAGTTTCCAGCTAAAGAAGTTGTATTCTCTTATTCCTGAAGGTGATTTTAAGTTGGTGAAACTTTCTACCTTCGAGAATGCAGAGCTTACAGTCACCTATAAGAAAAAACCAGGGCTTCGGATTTTAGAGGAGAAATTCTACTTCTCCGATTATCTGGTAAAAAATGTCAAAGCTAATGGGGTACGAGTTGCAGTCAAGGAAGTGGCTTCCTTGCGCTTAAGGTCTGTGAAAGAAATTGTACATGGGGACCAAAATGAACCCTCGCTCTTCGATGATATGGAGAACAATGAAGAATGAATACACTCAAAGATCGCATCCTCTATGAGGATAATCATCTGATTATTGTCAATAAACTCGGAGGAGAGCTGGTACAAGGTGATATAACTGGGGATGAGACACTTGGTGACTTGGTCAAGGACTATCTCAAGAAAACATATAATAAGCAGGGGAATGTATATCTGGGTATTCCCCATCGTCTCGATAGACCAACCAGTGGTTTGGTGATTTTTGCAAAGACCGAAAAAGCTTTGGTCAGGCTGAATGCGTTGTTCAAAACCAATACCGTGAAGAAAACCTATTGGGCGATTGTGGACAAGGTTCCCAATGAACCTGAAGGTACGTTGATCCATTCCATTATTCGCGATACGAAAGCCAATAAGAGTGTTGCCTTGCCAGTAGAATCGAAAAGAGGCAAACTTGCAAAGTTGGATTATAAGTTGATCGCAGCATCTAAAACCTATTATTTGCTTGAAGTGTTGTTGCATACTGGTCGTCATCATCAGATCAGGGCTCAATTCGCAGCCATTGGCTTGCATATCAAAGGTGATCTCAAGTATGGATTCCCACGATCGAACCCTGATGGTGGAATCTGTCTCCATGCCCGGTCCATAACCTTTGAACATCCAGTTCGCAAAGAGGAAATAACTGTTGTTGCTGACCCCCCATCAGATAATCTGTGGACGGCGTTTCTCAACCAGATTTGATTCCTTGCATTTTGCGCATTCGCTTCTTATTATGGAATAAGTACATACACATAGGGGGCAGCGTTTATGAAAAAGAGATCTTTTGGATCGGAGAAGAAACTCGTATCTGAAGTGGGGCTGGGTACCTGGCAGATTGGGGGATCTTGGGGAACCGTAGAAGATGCAACTGCTATGGAAATCCTGCGGACAGCTACCGACAATGGCATCACTTTTTTTGATACTGCCGATGTGTACGGCGATGGAAGAAGCGAAACCTTCATTGGAAAGTTTCTGAAACAACATAAGGATTCTGTGTTTGTAGCCACAAAACTGGGTCGAGGCAGTGACCCGGGGTGGCCGGCCAATTTTACGCCCGAGGCAATGATCAAACATACAGAGAACTCACTATCCCGCTTGGGTGTAGAGCGCTTGGATTTGATACAGTTGCACTGCATTCCTCAAGAGGTTCTTGAGGATGGGGCTGTGTTCGATGTCTTGCGGGAACTGAAAAAGCAAGGAAAGATTGCTGATTTTGGAGCAAGCGTAGAGTCTGTCCAAGAAGGCTTGATTTGTCTGAAACAGGAAGGCCTTGCCTCTTTGCAGGTAATTTTCAACATCTACCGACAGAAATTGATAGCTGAACTGCTGGGTAAAGCAAAAGAACAGGGTGTTTCGGTCATTGCGAGGGTTCCCCTTGCAAGTGGGCTTCTTACGGGAAAAATGAAAAAGACCACTACCTTTGCAGAAACTGACCATAGAAATTTCAATCGTGACGGTGCTTCCTTCAATGTAGGGGAGACCTTCGCAGGTCTGCCGTTCGAAAAAGGGATAGAATTAACTGAAGAGCTGAAAGCTATGAAACCTGAGGGTATGAGTCTGGCGCAAATGGCGCTTCGGTGGATCCTCGACTATGATGCGGTTTCAGTGGTCATCCCAGGTGCGAGCAGGCCTTCTCAGGTTGTGGATAATGTTGCGATCTCTGAATTGCCTGCTCTGTCGACAGAACTACATGCAAAATTGGGAAAATTCTATAATGAGAAGGTTGCACAGTATATCCGTGGTTCTTATTGAATCAGAATTATTCCTTCGCCCTTATAGCCATTCACTTTGATGAGTAAATCTTTGGTACTTCGAGCATGTATGAAGTGATCGGTTTGTGAAATCACCGGTAAGTTTTTCAGTTGGTCCATATCCATGAATCCTGAATGATATGAAGGATTGACGGTGAAATAGAGGCATCCAAGGCTGGTCATGTTTTGGAAGAAATGGGTACCTTGGCTGGGTTCCACTTGGAAGCCAGGCAGTCCTGTCTCGATGATGACCTTCGAGCGTGAGATTTGGGACCAAGTGACAGGAATTCCCAGCCATGGATCACAACTACCAAGCCGGCCGGCGACGATAAGGACGTAATCACGTTCTTCCAGAACCAAGGCTGCATTGAGCTTGTCGAGCTCGGTTGCCATTTCTGCCATTGCAGCTGTTGAGAATTGGTCTGTCCTTAAGAAAATCACATCACTAATATTTTCCAGTTTTCCGTTTCCCATTACCACATTGGAACGTATTGCAGCTCCCTTTTTCTCTTCATCTGTGATATTAACATCTCCCTCTTCGTTTCCCAGTGCGATGGGTCGAATCTGTAAGAGACTGAATTCGGGAAGTTTGGGGGACCTTCTATTGAGGTTTACTGCAAATTCAATCTCTACGGGTTTTCCCATTGCTTCGGTTCCCAGACGAAGGATGTCTTTTACAATTTGGGCGAGAGGGAACGCATCATATTTGAGAATACCGTTGAAGGTGATGATCTTATGCCCTTCTGCCTTTGCTGATTCACTGATATTGCCTGTGAGTAAATCATAGGTGCTTGCTACATAGTGGACGGACTGGGGATATTTGCAAGCTTCCTCAAAATCAAGGAGTTGTAGATTTTCAACACCATCCTTCTCCAAGGGATGATATCCATTCTCTAGATTCAGGGCATAGAACATACGTTGGCTGCTGGTCTGCTTTCCTCCCAGAAATTGTGCGGGGCGTTTTGGATGGGACGGGGAAAAACGAAGGGCCGAGCCGTTATCAACTACAGATTTTCCAAAACCGAAGCTCAGCATGCCCACTCCGTCTTCTGTTTTTTCTCCCCCCAACGGGTAATAGTTCAAGGACCTGGCAACCCCGCTGATGTTGGGATACCAATATTGGCCGTGTTCGCTACCGATAATCTGTTGAATGATGATTGCCATCTTCTCGTCTTCAAACATATGGTCTGTTGCTTTGAGATACTCTTTTGCACTACGGAAGTAGGTTGATGCCCAAACTGCACGAACAGCGTCGCACAGTTCTTCCAACCGCTTTGCCGTCGTTCCTTTGTTTGGAAGCATGCAGGTCTCGTATACCCCGGCAAACGGTTGGTAATGTGAATCCTCCAACAAGCTTGAGGAGCGTACACATATGGGCTGGTGATTGACGTTTATGATTTCGGTTAGGTCTTGTACCAATTCTGGATTCAAGGGTTTTGAAAGGAATGTCTTCAGCAGTGTTTCATCCGGAAGGTCGGAAACAGCAATATCAGAGAGGTCGTTCTCTTCAAGGAACTGTGTGAATTGGTCAGTAGTCAGAACTACGGTACGGGGAATTGAAAGATACACATTCGGATACTTGGCTGGAAGTTTTGCAGCTCTGAGTGCCATATCGATGAAAGCCAGTCCACGTCCTTTTCCTCCCAGCGAGCCCGATCCGATCCTGCTGAAGAACAACGTTTCATCATAGTTGTTCCTACTGAATTGAGCGATGACCCCTTTCGTTCTTTCTCTTCTATAGTTTCGGATGATGTCGATCATCTGATCCTGTACTTTCTTGGGATCCCCATCCTCGGGAATCTGAAGGTCCCTGATTTTTGCTGCAATGGCATAGAGACTCTGGGCCCTGAGCCACCGGGAAAACTCATTGCGTCTGCTATGGAAGTCGAAACTTTCGGATGGGATGGACGGGAGGATACGTTGCAGATCACGCATAGTCTGCGCACGACCGATTTCCTCCATCGTGACAGGATCACGGAAAATAAAGGGTCCGAATCCGTAATGGCTAGTCATGAACTTATTTAATTCGACCAATAAGGAGGAACTATTTTTCCAGAGAAAATACGCACCGGCTGCTTCTGTGATCTCCTGCATGGTATTGTCACTGCTCTGGACCAAAATGGGCAATTCGGGATCAATGGCTCGGATCATTTTTGTCAGGGATAAGCCTGCATACTTGTCTACCTCGCCCTGATGCTTGTAGGACATATCAGTGATGATACCCAGAATGTTATGTTTGTAGGTATGATACAGTGACTCTGCTTCCTCAAAAGTCCTTGCCAAAGCTATTTTGGGTCTGCCTCGCATTCGCAAGGTTTTTCCCCAGTTATTCAAGGCTTCCAAGATAGCGGACCTGTTTTGTTGGATCAGGGCTGTGTACATCATGGGAAGATAGGAGGAGTAGAATCTGACAGAATCCTCAACCAGAATAATGAGCTGAACATCAGCTTCATGCGTATCATGATCCAGGTTCATCCTGTCCTCAACCAGTTTGATCATGGCTAAGAATATGGTGGGGTCTCCTTGCCAATAGAAGAAGTAGTCGATGTCCTTGCTGTCCGAGCCTTTGATCAACTTATTGCGTTTGTGGCTGGAAGAAGGGGAGAGTGCAATGATAGGCATTTGACTATCGATTTTCTTGATGACAGAGGCAAGCTGTTCGACTGACTCTGCTCCAAGATCGAGCATGGAAATGACGAGTTCGAATTTTCGTTGCTTCAAAAGTGCAAGTGCTTCCTCTGTATTGCTCGTATGAGTGAACTTAGGAGGATTGGTCAATCCTAACTGCGTATATTCCACATACAACTCTTCTTCCACACGACCATCTTCCTCGAGGAGAAAGCGGTCGTAGTCATTGCAGATGAGCAATACGTTATAGATGTGGTTCAGCATCAGATTGCTGAATGGCAGCCAGGTTGGGTCTAGTGTATACATACACCATAGTTTAACACGAGCTTTTGTATTTGACTATTGATTCAATATATGCAAAAAATTGATTATATAATCAATATTTTTTAAATAAATTTATCATATTAGAAAATAATTTCATTATACTAATGATATTCACAATTAGACGTTGACATATCAAGATGGCGGGTTTACGCTTTTTGGGACAAGCAAGCTTTTGCTTAGGCTTAGTTCAAGGAGATGAAATAGCGTATGTATACCCTTGATGGAATAATGCAAGAACTGGAGAGGAAGAATCCAGCACAGCCTGAGTTCATTCAGGCCGTAAGAGAAGTTCTGGAAAGTGTGATTGATACAGTGAATGATAATCCTGTCTATGAAAAATATCGTATCATCGAACGAATGACTGAACCTGACAGAATCTATACCTTTCGCGTGGATTGGGAAGATGACGAAGGAAATCTTCAAGTCAACCGTGGCTATCGGGTTCAGTTCAACAATGCTTTAGGACCTTACAAAGGAGGGCTGAGGTTTCATTCGAGTGTAACCCTCGGTGGACTTAAATTCTTAGGGTTTGAACAGACACTCAAGAATAGCCTGACCACACTTCCGATGGGTGGTGGAAAAGGGGGCAGCGATTTCAATCCCAGAGGAAAGAGTGATTCTGAGATCTTGCGCTTTTGCAGGTCCTTTATGACTGAACTTCAGAAGTATGTAGGGCCTGATACCGATGTGCCCGCCGGCGATATCGGTGTAGGGGCGAGGGAAATCGGATTCCTCTATGGACAGTACAAACGTATCAGAGGCGAAAATACGGGGGTTCTGACAGGAAAAGGATTGGGGTATGGCGGTTCGTTGGTAAGACCGGAGGCAACCGGATATGGAACAATGTATTTTGCCCAAGCCATGTTGGAATCCCATCAAGATTCATTGCAGGGTAAAAGAATTTCTCTCAGCGGGTTTGGGAATGTTGCCTGGGGGGCGGCAATGAAGGCAACCGAGCTCGGTGCAACGGTGGTAACCATAAGCGGACCTGATGGGTACATCTATGATGAAGAAGGAGTGGGGACCCCTGAAAAATGGGCGTATATGCAGTACCTACGTTCTTCCAACAATGATGTAGTCGCTCCGTATGCAAAAAGATTTGGAGCGAAGTTTATTGAAGGTAAGAAGCCATGGGAAGTTCCCGTTGATCTTGCTTTCCCCTGTGCCATACAAAATGAGCTCAGTTTGCAAGATGCCGAGCTATTGGTTGCAAACGGAGTGAAGTATATCGTGGAAACTTCAAACATGGGATGCCAAGCAGAAGCTATGAATTATTTCATTTCCCATCGTATTCCCTTTGCTCCTGGCAAAGCAGCGAATGCTGGCGGAGTCGCGGTAAGCGGGCTTGAAATGAGCCAGAATGCAATGCATTTGGCTTGGTCTGCTGCTGAGGTGGATCAACGTCTGAAAGATATTATGATCAACATTCATCACAGTTGTATCACCGAAGGCATGGAAGACGACGGATATGTCAACTATGCCAAGGGCGCGAATATAGCAGGCTTCAAAAAGGTTGCCGATACCATGGTGCAACTCGGATATTGAAAATTTTCTATTGTGTATCACCTCTGGGTCTTCCAAATTTTTTTTGGAAGGCCCTCTTTTTCGGAAAACACTAGCAACCGGGGAATTTGGAGGAAGTGCATGGATACACAAAGGTCAAATTAGCACAAAAGACGCATCAGTTCTCCCATTATTCCCAAGGAAAAATGTTGGGGCCGACTCGTATTGAGTGCAAAGAATAAAAAAAATATTTCAAAATTTTTCGGTCTAAAATTCGGCGTACCAATACGCATTTTTTAAGAGATGATACGTTAATGCTATAAAAGTTATATAACACTATATATAGCGTTATGTAACTTTACATAGCCCTACAAATGTTGTTTTCCTTCTTGCCAACTTCAATCCGGCATGCTATGGTAAATGCGGTATCTGAAGATAACTTGTCTTTGTTGCTTAGCTTTTTAAGCAACAAAGTGAACAGGTTTTGTGCAAGAAATTTTATAGAAAGTTATACATATAGAGGGATTACATGGGCTCTGCTAAAAACGAATTGAATACTTTGGGTCGAAAGATCTTTCTCGATCGGTATGCGTTGAAGGATGTAAAAAAAGAAACGCTTCAGGTTGGGGACATTGTGGTTGCTGTAAGCAATCCAAAAACTGGTCAGCGGGAAATTGGCACGGTTACCGAACTAGGTAATGCGGACGCTATTACCGTCAAACTGGATGACGGGACAATTCTCCACGTGAAACGTGAAGATGTGGACAAACCGCTTGAAACTGACCCTGCTCAGATGCTGGCTCGTGTAGCAAAAGGTATCGCTTCCCAAGAGAAGCCGGAGGTACGAAAGCAATGGGAAAAAGAGTTCAATTGGCTCCTGGAGGACTGGAAGTTCGTCCCTGGAGGCAGGATCTTAACAGGTGCGGGAACGGACCAGAACCTGACCTATTTCAACTGCTACGTGATCCCTTCCCCGAAGGACAGTCGTGGTGGCATCATAGCCTCCTTGGGGCAGATGACAGAAATTATGAGCCGCGGGGGTGGTGTGGGAATGAACATTTCATCCCTCAGGCCTCGGCACAGCTACGTAAAGGGCGTAAATGGCCGTTCAAGTGGGTCGGTAAGTTGGGGCGGGCTCTTCAGCTTCGTCACAGGCCTGATTGAACAAGGTGGCTCCCGGCGTGGTGCTTTGATGTTGATTCTCAATGTTTGGCATCCAGACATTCTTGATTTCATTGAATCAAAGCGCGAGATGGGAAAAATAACAAATGCGAACATCAGCGTAGGTATCACCGATGATTTCATGGATGCTGTTCGCAATGACAGAGATTGGGAAACCTTCTTCCCTGATACTACCGATCCTGACTACAACACCGCTTGGGATGGTGATATCCAAAAGTGGAAGAATGCCGGACACAAGGTCCAGGTGTACCAGAAGACGAAAGCTCGCAAGATTTGGGATGCCATCGTAGAAAGTGCTTGGGCAAGTGCAGAGCCTGGTGTGTTCTTCATTGATCGATACAATAAGATGTCAAATTCTTGGTATTATTCTACGATTCAGAGCACAAACCCCTGCGGTGAACAGGGCCTTCCTCCTTGGGGTGTATGTAACTTGGGTTCCATCAACCTCAGCCAGTTTGTAAGCAACAAGAAGGTCAACTACAAGGATTTGGGGAGAACCGTTCGATCAGCAGTTCGTTTCCTCGATGATGTCATCGACGATACGCCGTATTTCTTTGATGAGAACAAGAAGCAACAGCAAAGCGAGAGACGTATTGGTCTTGGCACCATGGGTCTTGCTGATATGTTGATCAAGATGGAACTGGGTTATGGTACTGACGAGTCTCTGTCCTTCATCGATGAGCTGTACAAGTTCATATGCGTTGAAGCTTATGAAGAAAGTGCCGATCTTGCCAAGGAAAAAGGAAGCTTCCCCTTGTTCGAGGCGGATAAGTTGCTGCAAAGCGGATTCATGAAGCAAATGCCTTCTGATATCTGTAAGAAAGTGAAAGAGAAGGGACTGCGCAACGTTACCTTGTTGACACAGGCACCTACCGGTACAACCGGTACCATGGTCAATACTTCAACGGGTATCGAACCCTATTACTTCTGGGAATGGGAAAGAACCGGTCGAATGGGCACGAACATCGAACGCGTGAAAGTATACGAGGAATGGGTTGCTGCCAATCCAGGAGAGAAGAGACCTGACTACTTTGTTTCGGCCATGGACCTCGCCCCAGAAGGGCATGTGAGGGTTCAGGCTGCAATCCAGAAGTGGGTTGATTCCTCAATCTCCAAGACTGGCAATACTCCTAAGGAATACACGGTCGAACAAACCGGTAAGCTGTATGAGTTGCTTTATGATTTGGGCTGTAAGGGTGGTACGACGTATCGTGATGGATCTCGTGATACCCAGGTTTTGACGGTAAAGAAGGATGAAAAGGTAGAAGAAGCTCCGATTATTTCCAGACCGATTGAGCCGAAGCCAAGGGTACGTTCAACTGTACTGCAGGGAACCACCTATCGAAAGGCTACCCCGATCGGAACAGCTTATATTACCGTGAACTGTGATGGTCCGAAGCCCAGTGATATCTTTGAGGTATTCATCAATGTGGCTAAGGTCGGTAGCGATGTCGCTGCGGATGCAGAAGGGTTGGGTCGCCTCATCAGCTTGCTGCTACGCATGCCTTCTCCTTTGACTCCTGACCAGCGAGCCCAGGCAATCATCAGCCAGTTGGCTGGCATCGGTAGCGGACGTTCAATGGGATTTGGAAAGAATCGGGTAATGAGTCTTCCGGATGCCGTTGCACAGGTGTTGCAGCAGCATATCGGCTCTTCTGATTCCGATCGTGAAGCATCACATCTGCCGGATGAGGAGGATGAGCCTGAGGATAATGGCCAGCTTGATTTAGGCCTCCCTTCCTCGGTCTCCTCAGTGAAACCTGATATCTGTCCGATTTGTGGAAATGTCACCTTCGTTAATATCGAGGGATGCAAGAAATGCTTCTCTTGTGGTCATAGCGAATGCTAGTTTGAGAACCCCGCCTTCCGGCGGGGTTTGTTATATTTATTGAAGTAAATAGATAACTATTAAGATATTACACAAATTTTCAAACACCTGTATGCAGATAATTGAGGGGGATGAAGTCGAGCAAATCTTGTTTATTGTATGTTATATTGTGTAAAATAAATACTGTTAGCACATATATATGACCATTGGATTGCCAATTTTTGAAATAAATCGGCAGAAGGTTGCAAACGATTCCTTATTGGTCTATGATAATTTTTGGAAAAATCTTGCATGGATTTTTTTTTGTTTGCGCATAGGGTGCCCCCTTCTGGGTCACATATCAAATACTGTTTTATGGAGTGTCAAAATGGGTAACAAAAAAATGGTTACTATTGACGGAAATACCGCTGCTGCGCATATTGCATATGCGTTCAGTGAGGTTGCCGCAATCTATCCGATCACCCCGTCCTCCCCAATGGGAGAATTTGCAGATTCTTGGTCCAGCACCGGTCGTAAGAATCTCTGGGGCAAGAAGGTAGAGATCATGGAAATGCAGTCTGAAGCTGGTGCGGCTGGTGCCGTTCACGGTTCTCTCGCTGCTGGTGCTTTGACCACCACTTTCACAGCAAGTCAGGGATTGCTTTTGATGATCCCGAACATGCACAAGATTGCTGGTGAGATGACACCGACCGTCTTCCACGTGTCCGCAAGATCACTTGCTGCACAGTCTCTTTCAATCTTCGGTGACCATGCCGATGTCATGTCCTGCCGTAACACCGGCTTTGCAATGACCTGTGCAAACAACGTACAGGAAACAATGGACATGGCTTTGGTTGCACATTTGGCCACGTTGGAATCAGAAGTTCCTTTCCTCAGTTTCTTTGATGGATTCAGAACTTCCCACGAACTGCAGAAAGTCGAGGAAATCTCCTACGACGATATCAAGCCGTTGGTGAAAGAAGAGTACATTCGCCGTTTCCGCGAACGTGGAATGCGTCCTGAGCAACCAAAATTGAAAGTTGCAGCTCAGAACGAGGATGTATATTTCCAGGGTCGTGAGACTGTTAACCCTTATTATGATGCTATTCCTGAGATGGTACAGAAGTACATGGATCAGGTTGCAGGAATTACCGGACGTCAATATCACCTGTATGACTACGTTGGTGCTGCTGATGCTACCGATGTTGTTATCATCATGGGTAGTGGTGCTGACACCATGGAGTTTGCAAGTCAGTATGTGAACAAGAAAGGTGGCAAGTCTGGTGTTCTTAAGGTTCGCCTCTACCGCCCGTTCAGTGCAAAGGACTTTGTCGCTGCACTTCCTGCTTCTGTGAAGCGTATTGCTGTTATGGACCGCACCAAGGAGCCAGGTTCTCTCGGTGAACCTCTTTACCAGGATGTCGTAACCGCTTTGAGCCAGATGGGCAAGGGCGATATCAAGGTTATCGGTGGTCGTTATGGTCTTTCCAGTAAGGACTTCACCCCTTCCCATGCAAAGGCTGTCTATGACCACCTTGCTGGTGAGGCATTCCACAATTTCACAGTTGGAATCAACGATGACGTAACCAAGCGTTCAATTCCTGTAAAAGAAAAAATCAACGTATCCCCAGCGGGCGTTGTATCCTGCATGTTCTGGGGTCTTGGTTCCGACGGTACCGTTGGTGCAAACAAGAACTCCATCAAGATCATCGGTGACAACACCGACTTGAATGCACAGGCATATTTCTCCTACGACTCAAAGAAGAGTGGTGGTATCACCATCAGCCATCTTCGTTTCGGTAAGAGCCAGCTTTGCATGCCTTGGTTGATCGACCATGCAGACTTCGTTGCTTGTCATAACCCAGCCTACATCGGCCGTTACGACATGCTTACTCCTCTGAAAGAGGGTGGCGTATTCTTGCTTAACAGCCAGATTCCTTCCTCTGAAGTATTCGAGCATTTGACTCGTGAGATGCAGGAACAGATCATTGCAAAGAAGATTCGTTTCTTCAATATCAATGCACTTGAGATTTCAGAGAAAGCAGGTCTTGGTACTCGTATCAATACCGTTATGCAGGCTGCATTCTTCAAGATCAGCCAGGTTCTTCCTGAGACTGAAGCTATTGATTTGGTCAAGCAGTACATCAAGAAGACCTTCCTCAAGAAGGGTGAAGAGATCGTCAAGAAGAACTGGGCTGCAGTTGATGGCGCTAGTGAAGCACTTCATGAAATTGAAATTCCTTCCACTATCACCAAGAGCTTCGATCCTGCTCGCTTGATTCCTGAAGATGCTGATGACTTTGCAAAAGATATCATGGAACCAATCATGCACCTCCAAGGTAATGATATTCCTGTTTCCAAGATGTCTTTCGATGGTAGCCTTCCTACCGCTACTGCAAAGTTTGAGAAGCGCGGTGTTGCACCGTTCATTCCTCACTGGATTGCCGAGAATTGTATTCAGTGTAACCAGTGTGTACAGTCCTGCCCACACGCAGCAATTCGTGCAAAGCAGATTGAGCCTAAGTACCTTGAAGGTGCTCCAGCTTCCTTCAACGTTCTGAAGTCAAACACCAAGAACGATAAGGATCTCCAGTTCAAGATTCAGATCTACACCGAAGACTGTCAGGGTTGTGGTGTTTGTATCGAAACCTGTCCTGCAAAGACCAAGGCTCTTGAGTTCAGCCCAATCGCTACCGAACGTGAAATTGGCGAAAAGGTAAACGCAGAGTTCTTCGAAGAGCTTCCGTACGACGTGCTTGATGGTGTCAAAGAGACCACCGTTAAGGGCTTGCAGTTCAAGCAGCCTCTCTTCGAGTTCAGTGGTGCTTGTGCCGGTTGTGGTGAGACTCCTTACGTCAAGATGGTTTCCCAGATTTGTGGAGATCGCATGATTGTTGCTAACGCAACCGGATGTTCCTCCATTTACAGCGGAACCTTCCCAACCACTCCTTACACCGTTCGTCAGAGCGATGGCCAAGGTCCAGCTTGGGGTAACAGCCTCTTCGAGGATAACGCTGAGTATGGTTTGGGCATGCGCCTTGCTGTAGATTCCAACCGCGAACAGTTGAAGATTTATATCGACCAATTGCTCGAGATGGGTACCACCGATGCTCTTAAGAGCGCAGTCGAGAAGTCCCTTGAGCTGTGGAGTGATTCCTCTGAAGCTGCAAATGATGCACAGAAGGCAGTCAAGGCTGCTCTTCCAGATGCAATTGCTGCTGCAAAGAGTGATGAAGCCAAAGCTTTGCTCGCAAAGATTGACGAGCTGAAGGATTACTTCGCTGATAAGGTTGTCTTCATCATGGGTGGTGACGGATGGGCCTACGATATCGGTTATGGTGGTGTTGACCACGTTGTTGCTTCTGGTAAAAACGTGAACATCCTCGTACTCGACACCGAGGTTTACTCCAACACTGGTGGACAGGCTTCCAAGGCAACTCCTATCGGTGCTGTTGCTAAGTTTGCAAGTGCTGGTAAGGAAATCGGCAAGAAGAACATGGGCTTCATGTGCATGACCTACGGACATGCTTATGTTGCATCCATCGCTCTCGGTTCCAACCGCTTGCATGCTCAAAAGGCACTGCAGGAAGCTATTGCTTGGAAGGGTCCTTCGATCATCTTCTGTTATGCCCCTTGTATCAACCACGGTATGAACATGCGTTTCAGCCAGGTTGAGGAGAAGAAGGCAGTAGAAGCCGGTTACTGGCCTCTCTACAGCTTCAATCCTGCCCTCGAGGAAGGAAAGAAGTTCTCATGGGATACCAAGCCTGCAACTGGTTCTTACCAAGACTTCATCAAGGGTGAGGTTCGCTATACTTCATTGTACAAAGCCAACCCTGCAAATGCTGAGGCTCTCTTCGCCAAGGCCGAGGAAGATGCTAAGAAGCGCATGAGCTTCTTTGAGAAAATCGGTCCATTGATGTAAGCTTCAACAAAGCAAATTATCTCATTACAGGGACTGTCCTAATTGGACAGTCCCTTTTCTGTCATGTAAGGGAAAAGAAAAACTTACATTTTACATTTTTGTAAAACGGCGTGTATGATAGAAGGTATGAATGAGAATAAGATTGTTGTTTCATTAGGTCAGAGTATCAATGAGGCCCTTCAAAGCCTCCCTGATGACTCAAATCCTGTCATCGTGCAGTTGGAGAAAGGCACCTATATCGAGAAGGTGTTTATCAATAGACCGAACGTGACGCTTTTAGGTGCTGGTAGAGACGAAACTCGTATCAGTTATGATGATGCTTCTCGCACCATAAAAGATGGGAAAGAACTAGGTACTGCTGCCTCTGCTTCCGTCACGGTGACTGCCCCGTATTTTGCTGCCCGGGAACTCACCCTTGCCAATGACTTTGATTATCCCTCCTATCGCTACCTGGTTGAGCAAAATCCCGGAAAAGTTAAGGGGCTTCAGGCTGTTGCATTACGTACTACTGGGGAAGCTATGAAAACCTCGCTGTATGAGTGCCGCATTTGTGGATATCAAGACACCTTGTATTTGGATGCAGGAGTGCATACTCTGGAAAAATGCATCATTGAAGGGAACGTTGATTTCATATTTGGTGCCGGTACCGCATTATTCACCTCGTGCCTGATTGTTTCCAATGGGGCAGGCTATGTGGTTGCCCCTTCAACGAGAGAGACAGATATCGGGTTCTGCTTCAATCAATGCAAGTTCCTTAGCACTGATACGGTAGCAGATGAGACTGTGTATCTTGGACGTCCTTGGCATCCGAAGGCCGATCCCGGTATCAATTCCTTCGCGCTTCTCTATGATTGCTTTCTGGACCGACATATCCAATTGGATGGTTGGACCTGGATGCATGCGTTCCCACGAGAAGGGGGAGAAGTGATCTTTTCCAGTGAGGATTCCCGCTTCTATGAGACGCTCTGCCATGGGCCTGGTTCTATGAAGGGAAGATACGAACTTGATGAAAAGGAAGCTATCGCAATTTTACATACATTCGAAGAAGATTTGTAATTCTTTTATACAAAAAAAGTAATTCGTAATAAAATAATCCTTCTGTGGACAATCTTGTATATAAGATTTTTTTGAAAAATCTAAAAAAAACCAAGATTGTCCATAAAAATTTGCATGTACGACTCCTAAAGCTCATGCAAAACTGGATACAGAGAAAATCCATTAGGAGGGTTTTATGAAAAAATTAACGGTTATCATGTGCTTGGCACTCGTCATGGCAGCTCCCGTTTTTGCCCAAGGTCAGGCAGAAAGCGGCGCCATCGAAATTGGATGCGCAATCTACAAGTTTGACGACACCTTTATGACCGGTGTTCGTAATGCAATCACAGCTGCCGCCGCAGAAACTGATGCAAAGGTAGAGGTTGTCGATTCCATGAACATTCAGGCTACCCAGAATGAGAAAGTTGACCTGTTCATCACCAAGGGTGTGAAGGCTATGGAGATCAACCCCGTTGATCGTACTGCAGCTGGAGTCATCATTGACAAAGCTAAGAAAGCAAATATCCCCGTTGTATTCTTCAATCGTGAACCACTCAGTGAAGATATGGCTAAGTGGGACAAGATCTACTACGTAGGTGCTCGTGCAGAAGAGTCCGGTACCATGAGTGGCCAGATCATTGCTGATTATTGGAAAGCCAATCCTGCCATGGATAAGAATAAAGACGGCGTATTGCAGTATGTCATGCTCAAGGGCGAGCCTGGACACCAGGATGCAGAACTTCGCACCGAATATTCTATCAAGGCACTGCAGGACGCAGGTATCAAGGTTGAGAAGCTTGCTGAAGATACCGGCATGTGGGATCGTGTAAAGGGCCAGGAAAAGATGGCTGCTTTCATTGCCAGTCAGGGCGACAAGATCGAAGCTGTATTTGCAAACAATGACGATATGGCACTTGGTGCAATCGAAGCTCTTAAGGCAGCTGGTTACTTCAAAGACGGCAAATTCATGCCAGTCGTAGGTGTTGATGCAACAGCTCCTGCTTTGCAGGCTCTTGAGGAAGGAACCCTTCTGGGTA
>QJZS01000073.1 GCA_003247345.1 Spirochaetales bacterium | reverse complement strand
TTAAAACAATATAAATATACAATTAAATAAAATTAAAAAGATATTAAATTACTATTATAACAACATTGTACTCATTAACTTACAATATAGAATTAAATAATCATTATAAATTTGTGGTTACGGGCGTATTGGAGTATACTCATCAAAGAGGGGACGTCATGAAAATGCGGTGGTGGGAAGATTGTGTTGTATATCAAATTTATCCTAGAAGTTTTCAGGACAGTAATGGTGATGGCATAGGTGATTTACGGGGGATTTTGAAACGCCTGGATTATCTGTCTATGCTTGGCATTGATGCTATATGGATAAGCCCTATTTTTATTTCGCCAATGGCGGATTATGGATATGATATTTCGGATTACCGAAGCATTGATCCCATATACGGTACCCTTGATGATGTGGATTTATTGTTAAAAGAAGCTCATGCAAGAAATATCAAGATTATTTTTGATATGGTATTAAATCATACTTCTATCGAGCATCCATGGTTTATTGAGAGCCGGAAATCAAAAACTAATGACAAATCTGAATTCTATATTTGGTCTGATACTATCCCGAACAATTGGCAGGGAGCTTTTGGAGGAAAGGCATGGACCTTTGATGAGCAGCGTGGTCAATATTACATGCATTCATTTCTGAAAGAGCAACCCGATCTAAATTGGAGAAAAGGGGAGGTTGTTGATGCCGTCTTCAAAATGCTCGCATTTTGGCTTGATAGAGGTATTGATGGTTTCCGATTGGATGTTATCAATTGCATTGTCAAAGATGAAACATTTAGAAATAATCCCAAAGTAGTGGGTTCGAGGCCAAGGCCATATGATATGCAACGGCATATTTTTGATAGGAATAGGCCGGAAACACATGCAAGGCTGAGGAGAATGCGTAAACTTCTGGATTCGTATCCCGATAAGATGATGGTAGGGGAGATTATGGTGGAGAATCCAGGAGAACCAGAACTTGCCTCGTCCTACCTTGGGCGTGATGGTGATGAATTGCATCTCGCCTTTGATTTCTCGCTTACGCAGACTCCATTCCATGCACAACCATGGAAACGTAATGCAAAACGATGGAGTGAGGCAGTAGGAATTAATAGGGTTCCGACATGGGTATTAAATAATCATGATACTACTAGACTAATAAGCCGTTTGGGGGGGAATATCGCAAAAGCGAAATTAGCAGCTCTATTCTTGCTTACCCAAAGGGGTGCTATATTCCTGTATTACGGCGAAGAGATTGGATTACCAAATTCAAAAGTCCCGAAGTCTAGGCTAGAAGATCCCCTAGGGAAAAGATATTGGCCATTTCATCCAGGGCGAGATCCTGAAAGAGGTCCGATGATTTGGTCGACCTCAAAAGGGTATGGTTTTTCCGATGGAAAAAGTTGGCTTCCCTTTGCTAACCATGCAGACAAATATGCAGTTGAAAATCAAATGACAGATAAGAACTCAATGCTTTCATGTTATAGGGAATTAATCAGCTTACGAAAGGGCGATATTACATTAAAGAAAGGTATTACGACTTATTTAGATACTAAGAACACCCATGTCATGGTATATATCAGGAAATATGAGAATCAAGAACGATTGGTATTATTAAATTTTTCTTCAAGGCAGCAAACGATCGAGGAATCATCTTTATCAGGAAATTGGGAATTGAAATATTCAATCCAAAGAATGGTTGAAGATTCCCAAGATTCTGGGATATTTCAGCTACAACCTTGGCAGGGATGTATTTATATCAAAAATAAATAGAATTACTAAAAAAAGCATAAAAAGATATATAAAAACTGTAAATATTAATATGTATCATTAGGAGTGATATTTACGATAATTGTATCGGAATAATCTCCAGCAGGGGCAACATCTGCACGTGCTTCGTTTATATTAGTGACCTCTATTTCTTTTAAATTATCTCCTGCTGTTAAAGAACTCCAATCAATCGGAACACCAGCTTCAACCTCTTCTCCTCCAAATAGGAGAGTATAAGGAATTGAGTAGAGATTGACTTGGCCGTTCAAATGTAGACAGAAGTATGTGCTGTCTAAAGTATTAGTGAACGTAATCTTAACACCATAGTTGGTATCAAGTTGGGAATTATTTAACGTAAGAGAAGCCTCCGCAACTTTTGCCTTACCGTATTCAAAGGCATCAGAAATTGTGAACTGGGTTACATCTAGAATGGAGAGAAGATATTCAACATCTGGAATTGGTTCGTCAGAATCTGGGTAGATTATAGGTGGTGGTGTAGTGCCTCCTCCTACGAGATATGCTGTATCAGAGGCAGGAGCAGAACCATCCTCAGGTAATTCCTGCCCGTTGACTGAAATATATTCATAGCCAGAATAGTGACCGCTATTGTTATTAGCTACGACAATGTTGAATCCTCCTAAGGTTCCCGTCGTGAGTGTATAAGAAGCATCACAACCAGTAACAGTATCTGTAGAATCTGGATATATGTCAGCTCCTTGTTCACTGACAAGATAAAGGCTTACAATAAATGGGTTGAACTTCACAGATCCATTAGCCCAGCTGGCAAGACTATTTTCGAAATCAGCTTGGTTCAGCCAACTCCATGTCTGGTTATTTTCACAATAACTTGCCATTTGGAACAACGTCTCTTCTGCATCCCAGACTTTTCCATTTGCGTCAGACCACCATGTAACTGGCCCAGTAAATCCAAATTGTATCGGAGTATCAATCGAGAAGAGTGTGGGATCAAAAAATGAATTGTCTGTATCATTGAAAGTAAGTGTACCAAGTTTGACCATGAATTTCATTGATCCATTCTGAAATGCTTTTTTCTCAAACGTTAAACTAGATTCAGGAACATATGTCACCACAACCTCAGCACTCAGTGTTTGGGCCGCAAAAAAGAGAGAGAAACATAGGATGAGAAAAGATAATCTGCTACGCATGTATAGGTAGAGTACTAAAAAAATTATGAATGAGCAACTAATTATCCATATTGTATCGAAAAAGATATGCAATTAAGACATATTGTGAAATATGTCATATGTTACATATATTAGGGTCTTGAAATGATGTTGAATAACTTCAAAGTATATCCAATGGGATGATGTTAACTGTTACAGTATCTGAATAATTTCCTTCCAAAGCTTGATCAACTACAGTACCTGAATCTATAGAAACCGTAATATCCCGGCTTGTGGAAGCAAAAGTTTCCGAGCCTGTGAAAAGATTTGCCCAATCAATGAACTGAGCATGTGGAATTTCCGTTGTATCCGTTCCGAAATACAGGTGGTAGGGTATTCCGTATTTGTTTACATCTCCATCCAAATTCAAGGTAAACCCTGCGGGATTTTTGCTGGTAAATGCAATCTCTACTCCGTATTCTTGATCAGGCAGCGCATTCAAAACTTGTAACTGTACGGAAGCGATTGTAGGTCTCAAACCTTGCACGGCTTGGCTGAGATCAAAATCGGCGTTATTGTCAAGGACCGAAAAATCAAAATAGTGGTCAAATGTATATCCACCACCTCCAAAGGGAATCTCGACTTCTTCCCCTGTACCGGTCCCCGTATCAGGAATGAATGGAGCATCCTCAGTCTCAGTTGCTCCGTCTACGGAAACCGGAATGACAGTTGTTTCTTCCGTACTTTGCCCTTCAGCTGAGACTGCAAAACTCCCTACAGTGCTATCATCAGTAAGGGTATAAATAACACCTGGGATATAGATATCAAAATTTACGTCTTCTTGTGCAACTAAAACGAAAAATGTAACCATTGCATGTGCACTTGGAATTGCGTTACCTGAATTTGTGGCCAAATGGATATCTGGAGGATATACAATAACAGAACTTATAAATGAATCCATGATGGCATGGTCCGTATCATTACTTACTCCAGAAATTGCTCGAAGATCAGCAGGAATTTGCGCATATGTGATTTGACCAGTTTCCTCATCTCTTACATACCCTTCAATATATAAACTGGGACTGACATTCAAAGAAATGAGAGAAGGATCGAATAATTGATTACCGTCTGTTTCCAAAATCATGTACCCTAGAAGAGCCGTAAGATTAGTAGAATAAATTTTGGATTGGCTGGTGCTTAATGAAGCCACCTCTGTTGGGGGCCCATATTGGAATGAAAGATATGGTTCCGGATAATACGTCGAAGTAATGGTCACATCACCCGCAGCAAGGGGAATTCCTGCAGATACGAGAGTCAGTATTAGGATAGTGATCCATCTCTTCTTCATGTATTAAGTCTAGATTTATGACGACAATACGTCAAGTAAAGTCTATCAATACCTACTCATAGCACCGAAAAATTATGAAAAAACTCATATCTAAAAATAAATTGTATCTAAATTTCTGTAAAAATAAATATCTTGATTTATTTTGCTTGTCGAGCAGCAAGACGTTCTTTCAGCAATCTCAGTTTATCTGTTACCTCATTACTGGAAAGTTGTTGGTTTGGATCCTGTTCATCGAACAGTTCCTTTGGAATTTCTTCCAAGAATCGTGACGGAATCGAGGTTACCAAATCATATCCTTTCTTGCGTTTTTCACAACTGCTGATGATGAGGGATCGTCGTGCACGAGTGATGGCTACGTAAAAGAGCCGCCTCTCTTCGTCAATGCTCTGAGGATTTTCCTCGATTGCCCGAGCGTGTGGAATATACTGATCTTCTACACCTGCAAGATAGACCGTATCAAACTCCAAGCCCTTCGAGGCATGGATGGTCATCAGTGCAATCTTACCAGCATCTTCCTCCTCGGGATTTTCTTTCCCTGCAAGGCTGAGTCTGTTCAAATAATCAAAAATGGAGGAGTTTCTATTGTCAGGGTTGCGTTCCCAACGTGCGAGCATATCACAGAGCAAATTGATTCCTTTGAGCTTGTACGCTACAAAGTTCTCATTTTCAGGATGCTCTGATTCCAAATATTGCTTATACCCAATTTCCTGAACTAAATTTCTTAAAACCATGTTTCTTTGGGTTTTTGTATCGAATAATTGGTAGTGATAATCCTCAATCATATCGGCAAACCTTTTCAGGGTTCTCTGCATTGCTTCCTTGATTTGCCCGTCGGTGGCAATGCTCATCAGCGTGAGTGCGCTGTACAGTGAGCATTTATGGTCATCTGCCACTTTCCGCATTTTCTCTAATGTGGTTCTTCCAATACCGCGTCTGGGTGTATTGATGACCCTGAGCAAGTTGATATCGTCATCCTGGTTTGCAATGACTTTCAGGTAGCTGATGATATCCCTGATTTCCTTTCGGTCGAAGAAACTTTGACCTCCGGTTACCTGGGATGGGATACCGCGTTCCGTGAATTTTGTTTCCAGCGTCGTAATCAAGCTATTGGTGCGTACTAAGACCCCGAAATCACTGAAAGGACGATCTTCCTTTCTGTGCACCATCAGAATTTCATCAGCTATGGTTGACGCTTCGTCTTCGTCATTGGCTGGATGGATCAGTCGTATTGAAGAGCCTTTGCCGCTTTCGGTCCAAAGCTTTTTCTCTTTTCTCATTTGATTATTTACAATGAGACGGTTGGCAGCTTCGAGTATATTGCCTGTTGATCGGTAATTCCTCTCCAATTTAACTTCCATGCGTTCTGGGAAATCCCTTTCAAACATGACAAGATTCTCATAGTTTGCCCCACGCCAGCTGTAAATGGATTGGTCGTCATCACCAACGACACAGAGATTCCTGCTTTCGCTGGCAAGTGATTCCACAAGGCGATATTGGGAGAGAGACGTATCTTGAAATTCATCAACCAAGATATGAGTGTATCGATTTCTCAGCGAATCAAGAATTTCCGGATTTTTTTCGAATAACTCAAGTGGTTTCATGATTAAATCATCAAAGTCTACGGCATTATATGCTTTCAAATGTTTCTCGTACTCACTGTAAAGCAACCGGATTTTATCAGAGGCATTTGCATTAAATACCTTGCGTTTTGTCTTCAGATCGCTGAAAAGAGAAGAAAGTTCATACAAATCGAAACTTTCCACCACGTAGTCAAGGTTTTGGATAACTTCCTTCAAGAGAGCTTTCTGGTCATTCGTATCATATATGGTGAAATTGTTCTTGTAGCCAAGGTGCTGTATGTATTGCTTGAGTACACCCATACCGAAGGAGTGGAACGTGGTAGTAGTAAGTTTTTTTAGAGGTAAACCGGTGAGAGCACGAACCCTCTGAGCCATTTCCTTTGCTGCTTTGTTGGTAAACGTCAGTGCAAGAATGGAACGTTCATCAATACCGCTCTCTAACATGTGTGCAATACGAAAGGTCAGCATTCTGGTTTTTCCGCTGCCGGCCCCCGCTATGACAAGTAATGGCCCGTTAAGCTGTGAAGCAGCTTTGCACTGCTCTGGATTGAGTTCTTTTTCTAGATTGAAATGCATGGTTCCTCAGATTCGTTTAATGAATACCGAATTCATTCCGACCCCAAGGGCAACCAGACTGGTAACGATCAGGCCGGAGACGATAACTCCGCCGAATACTGCCATCATGGTCTTGCGCTTGTCAAGGCCTAAAATCCAGGAACCGAGGGTTCCTGTCCATGCTCCTGTAATAGGCAGGGGAATTGCAACAAAGAGTAAAATCCCCCAGTATCCGTATTTACTTACTTTCGGATATACGCGTCTTTGTGCCCTTGCAACAAAACTATCAAAAAATGAAGTGTACCAATTCCAGTATGAATGTAGCAATTTATGAACTGTTGCCAAGAACGTATACACGATCGGGGCAACCAGTGCATTGGTGATTATACAAAGAGGCGTAGCAATAAACAGCGAAATTCCGTTGAAATATGCATAAGGAATTCCCCCTCTCAGTTCGCTGATAGGGAGTAATGAGAGTAGTGCACTGAAAACCAATGTGGAAACATCCATTTTTTAACCTTTAGGAAGTGATTACTTCATCAACAAGTATTGCCGATGCTGGGCAGACCTCATGACAGCAGTAGCAACGGATGCAAGCCTTGGTGTCGATGATGACCTGTTTGTCTCCAAGGGTCAAGGCACTTGCAGGGCAGATGTCGATGCACTTCTTGCAACGGATACACGGGTCACTGAGAAATACAGGAGCCTTTCTCTGCTGCTTTACTTTCTTTTGAATCTGTTTGCTGAAGATAAAGGGAATGATAAGTGCTTGGAGAAAGCTTGTTTTCTCTTGCACTTTGATACGCTTGTAATCCTGCAGTATCAGGTCCTTGGGGTCTAGGGCAGGGAATGTGGTAGGTTTCTTGCCAAGATTGCGCCTTAGCCCTTCAGCGATGACTGGGACGTTTACAGGATCATAGCCCATGATCTGTGCTTGGGTATAATCCAAGGCGAGTGCATCAGTGCTGGCCAGGATGATTCCCAATTGCCTAGGGCTCCCATTTGCTGGGCCTGGGCCTTCCATGCCAATGATGCCGTCCATCAAACTGAATGCCGGTTTTACAATGCTGGCAATACCGACCATCAATGAGGCAAACTGCTCGCGAGTTGGGAACTGCACATGGCAAGGACTTTTGTTTAGGTTGGGGACCAACCCAAATAGATTCTTGATTGCCCCTGTGGTGTACATGAGCTGGTGGGTCTTGAATTTAGGCAGCGAGAACACCATATCCACTTCCTCCAAAACCGAGGCTAAAGGCAATTTTTTATTCCTTGTATATGGAATGGTATGGGTGGTTGGATTTTTAGTGAAATCTACCCACGTCACGTTCTCTTGTTGGCATACTTGGTAAATGCCAGAGGCTTTTGGAAGAAAGTTTGGTCTCTGAAGTCCTGGGGAATCGCCGACAAGGATGGAAGCTGCCCCACCTTTACGCAATACCTTGATCATGGCACGAAGAACTTGTGGATGAGTGGTGATGCACCGATCTTCCTTTGAGTCACTGAGAATATTGGGCTTTAGCAAAATCTTTTTACCTGATACATCGGGCATATCTGCAAGTTCACAGGCTTCTGCTACTGCTTTATCAACCATATCCTGGTCGTATCCACTACACTTAACAATGACGACTGAACTCATGCGTCCCTCCTAATCAAACAGAAATACAAAGGACCTTTCCCCTCGCTATGATCCGGGAGAATAATAGAACCATATTCTAATAGTTCACTATTTTGTGCTTTTACTTCAATGACTGTGCATCTTCCGGCTCGTTTGTTGAATAATTTTTGAATTACCTGCTCATTCTCCATCGGGTTAATTGAACACGTGCTATACAAGATATATCCCCCGACCTTTACTGCATCCAACGCTGCTGCCAGCATGGCAAACTGTGTAATTGCCAGGTGTTTGGGGCGGGCAGGAGTCCATATGGCTAAGGCTTTAGGGTCTGTGAGGACATGCCGCTCGCTTGAGCAGGGTGCATCGAGCAAAATTCGGTCATAGGCATCCTTTTCATACAAGGACCATTTTGAGGCATCATGAGCAGTTACCGTAGTCAAAGCATGCCAATCCTCGCTTAGATGAGAAGAGAGGACATTTTTCAATCTTGCCCTACGTGCAGAAGATCGATCGTTTGATACCAACGAGCCTTCTCCCTGCAAGCATGAGGCTAGGACAAGGCTTTTACCCCCAGGGGCGGCACACATGTCCAGAACTGCATCTCCAGGCTGTACGGCAAGTAGTTTTGCGGCAATGACGGAAGCCTCATCCAAAAAATAGGGTTGGGTCAAACCTTCTTGGAAAGGGATGGGCTTCTTGTCCTCGAGTAGGGCAGAACGTAGCGTGTCCCAACGATCTTGATAGATTGCCCCATAATACGTGTTGAACAACACACTTCCTTCGAGCTTTTCCTTCCTCTTAGCCATGTGCAGACTGTACCAAGTTTTTAGGCTCTTGTGAACCTTCTGTTCGTATGTTATGCTCAGCCATGGCCTATATTACTGCATTCCTCGAAGGTATTATTAGTTTTATTAGTCCTTGTATCCTTCCCATCCTGCCGTTGTATTTTTCCTATCTTGCGGGAGGGGTCGCCGAACGTGACGAGCAGAAAGGCGTCTTACTGAAAAACAGCCTTGCCTTTGTTGCGGGCTTCACTTTGCTTTTCGTTGCATTGGGAGCCGCATCCACCACGATCGGGCAATATCTACAAAGTCATTTGCATATTCTCAATCGAATTGGTGGCGTATTTGTAATATTGTTTGCCATCAATAATCTTGGGTTTGTCTTGATCCCAGCACTGAACAATAACCATAAGCTGCAGATGAAAGGCCTTCAAAACATGAATGTACCTAAATCTCTGTTATTTGGTCTTATTTTTGCGCTTGGATGGACCCCTTGCGTGGGGCCTTTGCTTGGTAGTGCTTTGATGATGGCAGCCAATGCAGAGATGCTTCACAAAGGTATGCTGACTTTGTTTGCCTATGCAATGGGTTTAGCAGTACCTTTCTTAATGTCGGCTATATTGCTTGACCAACTTGAAGGCGTTTTTACCGCAATCAAGAAACACGCCAAGCTCATTACCATCATCAGCGGTCTGTTCCTGCTTGCCTTTGGCATTGCCTTGGCGTTAGGTTTCAATCCTGCTGCACTTTTCCTTTAGGAGTTTTTTTATGCAAAAGAAAACACGAACTTTGCTCATTACCCTTATATCGTTTGTCGTCGTCGTTGTGGTAGCTTTGGTTGCCTATAACAGCCTGAGAGATAGTGCTCCATCGGTTTCTCTGACTCCACAGATGGCAGAGTTACCCAAAGAGGTGGTTGCAGAGCCGGTAGTAGCAGCCCCCGTTGCTACACCACCAGCCACAGCTGATACTGAGCAAGCTGCTTCAACTGACACAACAACTTCTTCCGATACTGCAAACGCTGTGACCGAGGAAGAGGTAAAAGAACCAGAGCCAGATGCCCAGGCACCTAAGATGCCGGATATTCCTCTCTACACCTTGGAGGATGAACTCACATCCTTCGATACCGTTAGAGAAGGAAAGCCTACCATAATCAATTTGTTTGCATCTTGGTGCCCACCCTGTAAAGAAGAACTTCCTCACTTTCAACAAGCGTATGAGAAGTACAAGGATCAGATTAGTTTCATTTTCCTTGATTCATTGGATGGGGAGAGGGAAACCAAGGACACGATTAAGAAATTCATAAAAGAATTCCCTATAACCAGTCCTGTCTATTACGACCAAGGAATTTTTGCATACATCTTCCAAACCAACAGCATTCCCACCACCGTATTTTTCAACGCTGATGGGACTGTAGCTAATGGTTATTTAGGATATGTAAGTGAGACTGTATTGGAACAGAATATCCAGGCTTTGCTTACACAAGAGTAAACATATAGCCGAAGTAGAATAAAGCGCTTCCCCCAATGCAGAAGAAATGCCAGATGGCGTGGTAGTGGGGGATGCGTTTGCTTGCATAGAAAATTGTTCCTATGCTATAGGTCAAACCAGCAGCGATAACCCAATAGGTAAGGTTTGCTGGCAAATAGGGAGTGATATCACCCCAAAAGAAGACGATCAACCAGCCCATTGCCAAATACAAAATGACATGTAAAGCTTTCAGTTTTCCCCAGAAAACCAAAGTAAAAGCGATGCCCAAAAAGGCTATGACCCAGACCGCAATAATAATTCGGTGGGCAAGTGGAGTTCCAATATACATCATAAGCGGAGTATAGGTACCGGCAATCAAGAAATAGATATTGCTATGATCCATGATTCTGCATACGCGTTTGGCATTGCCATGAGGAAGCGCATGGTACAGAGCTGAAGCCCCATAAAGAAGAATCATGGTAAATCCCCAGATGACCATTCCGACTTTCATTCCAAAGGAAGGAAGGGACGGCAGTTTGATCAGGATGGTGATCAATGCGATAACCGCTAAAATGGTCCCAAAAACATGGGTGAGTGAATTTTCTCTTTCTGCCTTCAGATCATCATAATTATGAAGCGTGATATGTTGCTCAAGCCAAGCGCTCATTCGTTGCATCGTAGATGCCTCCTATTGCAGCAAATCATAAAGTCTCAGGTTGAACTGGACAATGGTAGATTCTTGCCTTTGTCTTACTAGTAGAAATCTATCACTAAAAAAATGGGCCCTCAGGCCCAATTTTACAGGATGTGTTCCAAAAATAGTTTTGTACGTTCGCTCTTTGGATTGCTGAAAACTTCATCAGGCGTACCCATCTCAATGATTTTTCCCTCATCCATAAACACAACTTTGGTTGCTGCTGCACGGGCAAATCCCATTTCATGGGTCACAAGCAACATAGTCATGCCACTCTTTGCCAACGCCAGCATAACATCAAGGACTTCCTTGATCATTTCAGGATCCAATGCGCTGGTCGGTTCGTCAAAAAGCATGACTTTGGGTTCCATCGCCAAAGCTCTTGCAATAGCGACACGCTGTTGCTGACCGCCAGAGAGCTGTGGGGGATGTACTTCAGCCTTTTCCTCGAGCCCTACCATTTTCAAAAGTTCCATTGCCTTTTTATTGGCTTCTTTCTGGGAAATTTTTTTTACTTTCGTAGGGGCCAGGGTAATGTTTTCCATGACGGTTAAGTGAGGGAAAAGATTGAATGATTGGAAAACCATTCCTACTTCCTCACGAATCTTACGAAGATCGACAGCGGGATCGGTTACCTCATCCTCATCAATGAAGATACGTCCACCGGTTGGGATTTCCAATTTATTGACACTGCGCAATAGTGTCGATTTTCCACTTCCAGAGGGCCCGATGATAACAACCACTTCTCCATGTTCAACGGTTAGGTCGGCATGTTTTACAGCTTGTACAATGGTTTTGTTGGTAGTGACATAGTCTTTTGAAAGGTCTTCAATACGTATTCTAGCCATTCTTGTGCAACCTTTCCTCCAAAAGGCCAACCAAATAGGAAAGCAGGAGGGTAATAACGAGGTAAATAAGAGCTACAATCAGCATGGTTTCCAATGATAGGAATGTTCTGCTGATGTATTCCCTTCCTTTTCTGAGGATATCACTGAGTGCAATTGCCGATACCAAGGAAGAATCCTTCAACATGGAAATAAACTCATTACCGATAGCCGGAAGGATGACCTTGACCGTCTGAGGCAGGATGACATACCTGAATGCCTGTCCTCGGCTTAAACCTAGGGCAATTGCTGCTTCCATCTGACCTTTTGGGATAGCTTGGATACCAGCTCTAACTATCTCTCCCATGTAGGCTCCGAAACAAATCGAAAGTGCTACAATTGCGGCAATCAATCCCTGGATTCTAAAGAAGCGACCCATGGCATAATAAATAAAAATCAGTTGAACCAACAATGGGATTCCCCTGATTAATTCCACATATACACCACTTATCATGTTGATCCATCTACGTTTGCTGACTGAACCGAGTCCAGCAAACGTTCCTATCAACAATGCCCCTATTATGGCAAAAATTGTCGCCTCAAAGGTTACAGGAGCTCCCTTGATTGTGACAAAGAAGATATCACGATAGGGCTTGGGCTGAAATATCACCAAACCGGCCAACAGTGCAATGGCGCTGAAAAAGGTAATCTTCCATGCATTGAGCATATGCCCATCATCCTTTTGGGGGATGAGCACACCATCAGTCATCTGAATATTCAGATTCTTTTTCTTTAGTGTTTCGGGGTCCTTTGAGACGACTTTGTCGCGAACCCGCTGCATATCCATCGATTCTTGATCGTATTTTTGATTTTCCATAGCCTCTCACAATATACTCATGTATAGGAAAGTACTACATAATTATGCACCTAAAGTCAAGGCGTGATGTATATTTATTCATGGATAAAAAAAGGAGGCCGAAGCCTCCCAAAGTATGATTATATAGCCTATAGCAGATTCCATTTTTGCTTTAGGGCATCAAAAGACCCATCAGCTTTTGCTTTTGCAAGACCTTCATTAATCAAATCCAGAAGCTTCTGGTTGTCTTTCTGTACTGCAATTGCAATATCCTCTTGGGTAAAGGGAGCTCCCGCAACCACGAGTTTGGAACTGTAGTTTTCGTTGGAAAGTACGAAATCACTGGCAATCAGAGAGTCGCAAACAGCTGCATCTATGTTTCCGTTCAGCATATCCTCGATGGCTAGACCGATATCGTCATAGGCCTTTCTTTCAACTGGGTATGCTTCCAAAGCAAAGTCTCCAGTAGTACCTATTTGTACCCCAATCTTTTTCCCATTAAGATCTTCGATTCCTTTAATAGAATCTTTGTCTTCTGCTCTGATGATCACGACCTGTCCTGCAGAGAGAATCGGAGTTGAAAATGCCATAGCAGCTTTTCTTTCTTCTGTGACGGTAACTCCGCTGGCAACACCATCGTAGGCACCATTTGCAAGTCCTGCAAATATGGTATCCCAGGGAATATTTTTCACTTCCATGGTTACGCCGGCTTTTTCTCCGATGAGGGGAATGAGCTCAACCTCAAAGCCAGTGAGATTGCCGTCTTCCACGAACTCGAGGGGAGGCCATGTAGCATCTGAAGCGAAGACATAGCTCGACTTTTCTTCATTTTTGTTGCATCCAGTCAGTGTCAGGGCAAGCGCAATGACCACCAACAGGATTCCTGTCATGTGTTTTTTCATTCTTTTTCCTTTTTTAATGGAATTTGCAGAACCGATGATGCGCCAGTTTTTCTACTGTGTCAATGGTCCTGCGATTTGATATGTAGCAGAGAGGCCGATTATCAGGCCAAGTAAGACACCTCCCAAAACTTGGTTGAAGGAGTGCCCGAGCATGGTTTTGAGATTTTCAGGGGTAAATTGGCCTTCACGGTGAATATCGCTTAGAATACGACTCCACTCATTGATAACCTCAGCTTGTTTACCTGCTGCCCTACGGATACCCATTGCATCATGGATTACGATAGCGGCAAAGGTTGCTGCAATTGCAAAATATACTGTCCCTATTCCTTCGGTGAAGCCAATGCTTGTAACCAAGGCTATAACACCGGCTGTATGGCTGGAAGGCATTCCTCCAGTCGTAAAGAGTAAGTGCCAGACAAATTTCTTTTCGAACAATGCATTTATAAAAGGTTTTAATAGCTGTGCAAGAAAGAAAGCTATCGCCGCTGAAATGAAGGGTGCATTTTGAAACAAAGCATTGTTCATAGCCCATACAGTAGCTTTTTTTCTACTCTTGCGCAAGAATGTATCTTGATTTAGAGTAGCAATCAAATTTTTCTCGGAGATCATATGTACGTTTCACAAAAAAAGACTGACACCATTCAATTTTGGGTGCTCAATATATCTTCCTTCATAGCTCAATTGACCATAGCAATGGTAAATTTGGCCTTAGTCTATCACCTTAGAAAGGTATTTTCTCTCGGAGCTGATAAAATTGGTATAGCCGCTTCTATAAGTACTGCGACGTATGCAATTTTCTGTCTGATCAGTGCTCGTTTTACAGTACACTTCAGACCGCGGCATTTAGTACAACTGAGTTTGGCCGGTATGGCAGCTTCTGTTTTTATTTTCGTTGATACTCGTTCTTTATCGGTGGCCTATGCTTCCTTGGTGGGGTACGGTGCCTTCATGAGTTTGCTTTGGCCCCAGATAGAGGCATGGTTCTCTCGTGGAAAGGAAGGAGCCCAGCTCAATCATGTCGCGAATGCGTTTAATTTCTCATGGTCCTTCGGTGTAGGGGTTTCTTCCTATATCGCAGGGTTGTTGGTTGAAGTAAATACCAGTTTGCCTTTCTATGTAGGTATTGGACTATTTGGCTTGGTCTTTGTAATCATTTATCTTGCAAGTGCTCTGGTCCCAGGGATTCGTGCTGTACAGAGCGAGCATGCTGATAATGAGGAGCATGCTCGAGTTGACGAGTCGACTCCCTTGCGTTTCTATGCTTGGACAGGGATCGTATCTCTGTACAGCGGCATGAGTATTATTCTCACTATCTTTCCCTTGTTTGCTCAGGATGTTCTGAAAATCAGTGAGAGCCAAACAGGTCTGCTGTTGCTGATCAGAGGTGTTGCCACCTGTGTGAGTTTTCTCGTGTTAGGAAAATTGGACTTTTGGCATTTTAAACGCCGTTATATCTTCATTGTTCAATTTCTGTTTGCTGTTTCCTGTCTTATTGCTATGGGATTTTCATCAATATTTCCTTTTGCAATGTTCTTTCTTTTATTCGGAATATTGTTTGCCTTTGCCTATGATCAGAGTATGTTCCACGGTGCAAGTGGAAGCGTGAACCGCTCTCAGAGAATGATCATACATGAAGTCTTGCTTACGGTCGGAACAATCCTTGGTGCGATCTTAGGTGGAAATATTTACGAGAAACTATCATTTGCCAGTGTTTTACAGGTTGCCGGAGTCGGAGCCTTGGTTTTACTGGGCATACAGCTGTGTGTAGCGTTCTTTTTGGAAAAGCGACTGCGATAAATTTACCAAAGTGGTTTTACACAAACCGCCCGATTCGTATACAATACGTATAACGTTGGCTGAAGGAGCATAGAATGGCTAAGACATTAACTGAAAAGATTCTTGCCTCACACCTTGAGGAAGGAACTTTAGAATGTGGTAATCCTATTGGAATCCATATCGACCAAACCCTTACGCAGGATGCAACTGGTACGATGACTTATTTACAGTTTGAAGCTATGGGTCTTGATTCTGTACAAAACGAGCTTGCAGTCAGTTATGTTGACCATAACACCATTCAGGTTGGGTTTGAGAATGCCGATGACCACCATTATTTGCAAAGTGTTGCTGCTGCCAAGGGAGTCGTTTTTTCACGACCTGGAAACGGTATTTGCCATCAGGTCCATCTCGAACGCTTCGGAAAGCCGGGCAAGACCTTGCTTGGAAGTGATAGCCATACACCCACCGGCGGTGGAATCGGCATGATAGCAATTGGAGCCGGCGGTTTGGATGTAGCCGTTGCGATGGCAGGAGGACCTTTCCATCTGATCAGCCCAAAGGTCATTGAAATACGTTTGCATGGGAAACTCCGCACATGGGTTTCTGCTAAAGATGTGATATTAACTGTTCTTGAGCATTTCGGAGTCAAAGGCAATGTAAATTGTATTTTTGAATACACCGGTGATGGGGTAGCAAATCTGGAAGTACCTGAGCGTTCAACCATTTGTAACATGGGTGCTGAATGTGGTGTTACTACAAGCCTATTCCCTTCGGATGAAAAGACTCTTGCTTTCCTGAAAGCCCAAGGAAGGGCAGAGGATTGGATTGAGCTTTCTGCTGATGAAGGTGCAGCATATGATGATTTGTACGAAATTGATCTTTCGACTTTGGAACCAAAGGTAGCATGTCCACATTCACCGGGCAATATTGCCACAGTTTCATCACTGGCAGGAAAGAAGGTGGAGCAGGTCTTAATTGGTTCCTGTACCAATTCGAGCTATGCAGATATGAAGAAAGTAGCAGACATCCTTGATGGGCAAACCATTTCAGAGCATGTTAGTCTCGGTATTGCTCCAGGAAGTCGTGAGGTTCTTCTCATGCTAAGCCAAGATGGGTCGCTCGCCAAGATGATCCAAAGCGGTGCCAGAATTCTTGAAAGTGCCTGTGGTTTCTGTATCGGCAACCACCAGAGCCCTGGGACTGAGGGTGTTTCCCTGAGGACCAGCAACCGTAACTTTGAAGGCCGCAGTGGTACGAAAAGTGGGCAGGTCTACTTGGTCAGTCCAGAGACTGCAGCATTGGCCGCTCTCAGTGGAGTATTTACAGATCCGCTATCGGATCATGGCGTAGCTTTTCCAGAGATTGTCCATCCTACACAATTCGTAATTGATGACACAATGTTTATATTTCCTCCAGCCGATAGGTCGAATATTGAAATCACCCGAGGTCCAAACATTGGAGATCCGCCAAAGAATACGAAGCTCAAGGAGCTATTGGAAGGATACGCAACAATCAAGGTTGGCGATAAAATTACTACCGACCATATTATGCCTGCAGGGGCACGATTGAAGTATCGTTCGAACATTCCTGCATACTCCAAGTTTGTCTTTGAAGGAGTTGATCCGAGCTTCAGTGAGCGGTGTATAGAGAATCAGGATAGAGGAAAGGACAATTTCATTGTTGCCGGTGCTTCTTATGGTCAGGGTTCCAGCCGTGAACATGCTGCAATCTGTCCGATGTACTTGGGGGTTAAGGCTGTAATCGCACTTTCCATCGAGCGCATACATCAAAACAATCTCTGTAATTTTGGAATTATTCCCTTGACGTTTGCGAACGAAGAAGATTACCAGAAAATTGATCAGAGCGATGAGCTGCTGATTGAAGACATTGCAAAACAGATTGAAGGACGTGAGGTCGTGTTGAAGAACAAGACCAAGAGTCTAGAAATTACCTTGTATTGTGATATTACCGATACTCAGCGTTCCATGTTGATAGAAGGTGGTCTACTGAACATTCTCAAAGGACGGAACTAGTTTCAGTTCGTTAGTACATATTGAGAGAAATCTGATATCAAGCCATGGATGCCCTCCATGGCTTGAATTGTATCTTGATCATACCCCGGGCTTGCTACGGCATAGATTCGCTTGATTCCTGCATTGCGTGCAGACAATATCCCGGCTTTTGCGTCTTCGAAAACTGTGCATGATTCGGGTGCAATTCCTAGTACTTTGCAAGCATCAAGGTAGATGTCAGGGGAGGGTTTGCTTCTTCTACTTCCATTGTCATAGATGATATGTTTCTCCTCCACCAAAGAGAGAAGATCGAACCATGCTCTATACCGCATGATATTGCCATACCCTGCACTTGTTGCAATGGCTACAGGAATGTGTCTGTCGTTTGCCTTTTCAATAAGCTCTTCGGCACCGGGAGCCAAATGCAATGGGAAATGCTCAAGACAGATTTGTTCATACATCTGTTCTTTTTCGTCACTGATTCGCTTTACTTCCGAGGCCGATGGTTCATAGCCCAGGAGGTAAGCGATGGTTTCAGTGTTGGTCCTGCCGTTGAGGTGGTGACTTTCTTTAAGCGTATATTCCCGATTTCGATATTTTAAAGAAATGGCACCCCATGCCATTCTGTTATACTCAGTATCCCAGAATAGGGTGCCATTGAAATCAAAGATCAGGGCATTATCTGTCTTCAAGAGGTACAACCTTTCTTACATGAGGCCCTGAGTATACCTGACGAGGGCGACCGATCTTCTGATACGGGTCATGTCTCCATTCCAACCAGTGGGCAATCCATCCTGGCAGTCTACCCATGGCAAAGAGCACGGTGAACATTGATTCAGGAATTCCCATAGCATGGAAGATGATTCCAGTGTAGAAGTCTACATTTGGGTACAGATTGCGATCAACAAAATAAGGATCATTCAGAGCAGCCTGTTCAAGTTCCATGGCAATTTTAAGAAGCGGATCTGATTGGCTGTCTGCTCCAAGGACTTGCTGGCAGAGGCGCTTTGCAATACGAGCTCTTGGATCATAGGTTTTGTAAACACGGTGTCCAAATCCAGAGAGTCTGAACGGGTTCTCCTTGTCCTTTGCCATTTTGATCACCTGCTCAATACTCAATCCTTCGGTCAGGATTTTGTTGAGCATTTCCATAACAGCTTGGTTTGCACCGCCGTGTTTGCTGCCCCAAAGAGCACAACATCCTGCGGCTACGGAAGCGTAGAGGTTGGCTTCGCTGCTTCCTACCAAACGGACAGCACTGGTGGAGCAGTTCTGCTCATGGTCGGCATGGAGAATGAGCAGTATATTCAAAGCCTTTGCATGCAGTGGATCAGGAACATACGCATTCACCGGGGTGTGGAACATCATGTTTAAGAAGTTTTCACAATAGGAGTACTTGTATGACGGATCAACGAAGTCCAAGCCGTTCATCTGCCTGTAACTGAAAGCGGCAATGGTTCTCATTTTGGAAAGCAGTCTGCTTACGGTAAGGTCAACGTTCTCTTCAGGGTCGACATCTTCCAATTCAGGATAGAAGGCAGAAAGGGAAGCTACCATTGCAGAAAGAATTGACATCGGGTGAGCATCTTGCGGATAGTCACGGAAGAAGTTCTTCATATCAACATGCAACAAAGAGTGTCTGTTGAGCATGTCTGCATACGTATGACGTTGGGAAAGGGTAGGAAGTTCACCTTTGATCAAAAGGTGTGCCACTTCAACGAAGTCGCAATTATCTACCAAATCCTCGATATCATATCCACGGTATCGCAGAATCCCCTGTTCGCCATCGACAAAACAAATGGAGCTCATACAAGATCCTGTATTCACAAAACCAGGATCGTAGGTAATGAACCCAGTCTCTTTGCGAAGCGCCGTGATATCAATCGACTTTCCGCCCATGTTGTCTGTAATTACCGTCAACTCTATTTCTCTGTCTTCGAGTAGTAGTTTTGCCGCTTCTTTTTTGATATCCATCACTAATCTCCTTCGTAAGGGTCGTTCATATTGTGAGCCGGGAAATGTTCGGATGATTCAAATGTATCCTATAATTCCGGGTTTGAGAATATATAGCTCTTTTTTTATCCTTGCTTTTCTTGCACTCCTGTGTTGGTATATACTAGCATACAGGAAATTAAGGAGTGAGCTATGGATGATTTACAGTTGCCGTTGGAGGAAGAAGTCGTTGATATTGCCGACTTTTTTAAAGTCTTCGGAGATCCTACCCGTCTGAAAATACTCTTTTTATTAGAGCAAGGTGAGAAGGGTGTAAATGCAATCAGCGAAGAACTGAATATGCAACAAAGTACAATCAGCCAACAGCTTAAATTATTACGTGCCCGTCGCCTTGTCCGATTCAAGAAGGATGGCCGAAATGTCTTGTACCGACTTAATGACGAGCATATTCACGATATCCTTGCTCTAGGAATCGAGCATTATCAGGAACTGCAGTAGGTTAGTATAACTCCTTTTCCTTCTGTGAATATTCCTCAAACAATGTGAGGCATGTTTCCCTTTCAGACTCTTTCATTTCCAAGATTGTGCTGTCTTTGCATCCATCTTGGATGTATCGATAGATAAAATCATCACGAAATCCGATGGCTTCGGCATCTTGGGCTGTGCATCCGTAGTAGACTTCTTTGATGTTCGCCCAAATGATAGCTGAAAGGCACATCGGGCAAGGATAGCATGTGGTCAAGAGAATGCACCCACTCAAATCATGTGTTCCTTTCTGTCTGCAAGCTTCTCTGATTGCATTTACTTCCGCATGAGCAGTTGGATCATGACTACCGAGAACAGTATTGGAGGCAACATACACTTCACCTGAAGAGGGATCAACGATAACTGCCCCAAATGGGCCTCCTTCATCGTTGTTCATTGTTATTCTTGCTTTTCCCAAAGCTTGTAGCAAATATTCTTTCGTTTCCATTCAGATGTCCTTGTTGCAGTACTATAATGTAAATATGTGAGAATTTAGTGAAAATAAAACCGCCCTCATTCGAAGGCGGCTCTAAAAATAATGGTATTTTTTAACCGCGGAATGAGCTTGCCATCAAGCGAATTGCATTAATATTAATGAATCCTTTGCAATCGACAGGTTGATATCCACCGGCTTTATCCATGCTTCCAAGTTCCTCATTGTACAAGGAGTGGGAGCTTTCTACACCAGCAAATATTACATTGCCCTTGTAAAGTGCTACCTTTGAAGTTCCGCTTACAAACTTCTGGCTCTGCTTGAAAGCAGCGGTGAGCATTTCGAATTCCGGAGCACCCCAGTAACCGTTGTAAATCAACTCGGAATACTTGGGCATCAATCCATCGCGAAGATGCATTGCTTCTTTATCCATGGTGATTCCTTCGAGGTTGTGGTGTGCCTTCCAAAGGATTTCACATCCAGGGGTCTCATAGACACCTCTGCTCTTGATTCCGATGTACCTGTTCTCAACCATGTCAACACGTCCGATTGCATTGTCATGTCCAATCTTGTTCAAATACAGAATCATTTCCAGTGGATCGGTTACGACGGTCTGGTCGTTTTCATTTTTCACCGATACAGGGATTCCGTCCTCGAAGGTGAAGGTAAGCAGTGTCTCCTCATCCTTTGCAGCCTTCGGGCTGAGGGTCAAAGAATACACATCGTCGTCAGCACGTTTGGAAGGATCCTCAAGAATACCTGCCTCGTGGCTGATATGGATCAAATTCTCATCTTCACTATAGGGTTTCTTGGTTGAGGCCTTTACAGGGATGCCGTATTTTTCTGCGTATGCGAGCATATCGCTTCTTCCCTCGAACTGACCAAGCCATTCTGGATCTTTCCAAGGGCTGATGATCTTGACCTCAGGCATATTCATGTAGTAACCGAACTCGAAGCGAACCTGATCATTACCTTTACCTGTTGCTCCATGTGCAACGTAGACGGTTCCTTCCTTGCGGGCAATTTCAACTTGGCGTTTAGCAATGATGGGGCGTGCAAGAGAAGTTCCCAGCATGTAAGTACCTTCGTAAATGGTATTTGCCTGAAGGGCGGGGAAGATGTAGTCAGTTACCAATTCGTTCCGCAAATCCTCTACATATACTTTTGAGGCTCCGGTAGCCAATGCTTTCTTCTCGATTGCTGCGAAGTCTTCGTTCTGCCCAACATTTGCGACATAAGCGATGACATCAAAACCTTTATTGGCAAGCCACTTTAAAATGACTGAGGTGTCCAATCCACCACTGTAAGCCAAAATGATTTTTTCCTTGTTCATATGTGTTCTCCCTATTCGGTGTTGTATTCTGGCGATAGTGTAGTAAAGAGTAGCAATAATGACAAGTAGTTTTTGTATAAATATTCGAAAATATTCCAAAATATGCAAATAAAATCGAATAAATAGCCGAATAAGGTGAATGAATATTCATGATAGCTATTTCGAAAAAATTCTAAATAGCTATTGCTAATTCCTACTTTCAATCCTATACTTCAGGAGAGGTAGTGAAATGCTCATATGTGATAACCTTACAAAACGGTATGGAAACCAAGAAAGAAATGCTGTCGACGGTCTTAGTCTTGAGGTTCGGTGGGGAGAAATCTTCGGATTCCTCGGCCCAAATGGTGCCGGGAAAAGTACTACAATAAAAATGATTACGGGTCTACTTGCCTGTGATTCAGGTTCGGTAACCCTGGAAGGACAATCGCTTTCCAAGGATCCTGTAGCGTATAAACGTATGATCGGGTATGTGCCGGATGACCCTGTTTTTTATGAAAGGATGACAGGTTTCGAGCACCTTTCTTTTATTGCAGACCTGTATCAAATCGACAAGAACACCAGAGAGGAAAGGATAGGGGAATTATCAAAGCTCCTATTGCTTGAAGAAGCCTTGAATTCCCAGATTTCATCCTATTCGCATGGGATGAAACAAAAGCTATCGATAATATCTGCCCTGCTTCCTTCGCCCAGACTACTCATACTTGATGAGCCGATGGTAGGTCTGGATCCAAAAGCTGCATATATTCTTAAAACGCTGCTTATTGATTTCGCCAAAAAAGGGAATACCGTTTTTTTCTCTACCCATGTTTTGGAAGTAGCCCAAGAGCTGTGCACCAGTCTTGGCATCATTACACAAGGAAAATTATTATACAACGGCACGTTTAAGGATCTGCAATCGGAAAATAATAAGACTGACGAAACACTTGAAGCCTTGTTTTTGGAGCTTACTGATCATGATGGGAAAGAGCTATGAGTGCCAGTACGATTAAAATCCTGACCAAGGCGTTTTTCAAAGGAAGGGGGCCTCTCTACTCTTTCTTCAGCCGCATCCAGGTTTCCAAGTCGAAAGTTGCGAGAGTGCTAACCACAGCTTTGATGATTGTTGTGTTTCTGTATTTCTTAGTATTGCTGGGCTTCAATTACTATGGGTATCAAACCCTTGGTTTGTTGATGGATTTTCCAGCTTTTGGTTTATTCCTTGCCGGTCTGGTAGGATTTGCTTTCTTGTTTCTATTTAGTTTGTCTTCAGGAACTTCTCTGTTGTACAGTTCAAGTGATATCCAGATGATCAGCAGCCTTGCTATACCTTATAAGACCATAGGGGCGAGTAGGCTGGTCATTTTTTATCTTTTTTACGCTCCCTTGTATTGGTTCGTCAGCTTTCCGGCTCTTGTGGTAGGAGCATTTCTCAACGGAATTAGTCCTCTCTATGTCTCGGGTTCTATTCTTTATCTTCTACTCGGCCCAATTCCAAGTCTCAGTATCTCAATATTGCTTTCCTTGGTTCTAGTTCATATTACGAAAGGACGTAAGCATACCATGGCCGAGGAATTGATCAGCATGATAACCATGGTGGTCTTTATCATAGGGTTCAGTGTTTCTATGACGCGAAATTTAGTGGATAGTAACCAATTGCAGTTCGATTATACTGCCATGATGGAAACCTAT
>QJZS01000127.1 GCA_003247345.1 Spirochaetales bacterium | reverse complement strand
AGTAAAGCCGTTTTCCTTAGCCATTTGAGTAGCAAATCGAGGAAGGGTCCTGATAGGGTATACCTCGACAGGCAAGTCTTCTTCCAACATCGGCGCCACGATTCTCCAAGATTCTTTAATCTCTTCCATCGTCGGGAATAGACTCTTATCTCCCTGTAAAATCTTTTCTACAATCTGTTCGTATGCCTCAGGAGTATTTGCTCCGAAAGTCTCACTCTGATTGAACCTGAATCTTACAGGTTTTGATTTCCAATTGGTGTTGGGCATCTTCAAGTTCATGGAAATATCAATGGTAAGTTCTGGGTGAATGGTTATGATTACCCCATTTTCCGCTATGCTGTCGTCATGCATTACCTGTTTTGTGGTATTTTTGAATTTGATATAGATCAAACTCTTTGCATCAGCCTGCATTTTCCCTGTTCGTACATATATAGGGATATCTGCAAAATAATAGGTATTAACGAACAATTTGAATGCTGCATAGGTTGGTGTATGCACTACATGCCCGCTATTTGCTCCTAATGACTCATATCTTCCCATATGGAATTCTTGAATCGGAGAAATGGACCTAAGAACCTTTGCCTTTTCCGTAGCGATATCCTTGGGACTAAGGCTTGCCGGTTCTCCCATGGTCAGATACGTAATGATCTGCATGATATGGTTCTGGATGGTATCGCGAACTACGCCGATTTTCTCATAAAAACCAAGACGTTGGTCTACCCCGTGCGTTTCATCAAAAATGATTTGGATGGACTCGATGGTCCTGTTGTCCCAGATGCGACGAATAATATCATTATGAAAACGCATCAAAAGCAAATTCTGCATGAATTCTTTACCAAGATAGTGATCTACACGGAAAATCTCTTCATCGGTAAAGGCTTTTTCCAAGATATCGTTATATCGAGTTGCACTTTCAGTATCAAAACCGAAAGGTTTTTCTACTACAATTCTCTTGGTAAGTGTGCATACACAGTCAATCTGTTTATCAATTTGTTGTATCTGTTCGATTGCAACTTCATAGAGTGATGGTTGAAGAGCCAAATAATAGATGAACTGAATTTCATCATTTCCCTCTGACATTTCCTTCAACTTCGCAGAGAGAATCGTGACAGCTTTTGCATCGCCCATATCGTAATAGAGATAATCAAGATGGTCAGTGAAAGAAGCCGGAGCATCCTTTCTGATAATGTTGCTTAAAAATTCTTCCCTGGTAGTGTATCGTCTTCCCAGAGCAAGTACTTCGAATTGAAAATCCTTTTTCAAAAGATTTTCATAAGCAGGGTACAGCTTTTTCAGAGCAAGATCGCCTGTACCACCGTATTGAATAATAATTCTTTTCATCCTGTTTACTCCTGAAGATCAGTAATTATAGTAGCATTGAAATGTTCTTCTACAAAGAAGGAGCTGGGCAAGGTATGCATATCTTCATTCCCACCAAGAAGACGGAAAAGAGCATCTCGTTTACCTTCTCCTAAAAATAGAAGGAATATTTCTGCGTCTTTGCAAGTGTGCAAGAAACCGTGGTATGTCAATGTAACCCTTCGTTTTGGAGGTTTCGGGCTGTTTGCAATCTCTTTAATCATAGTATAGTCGAATTCAGGCCAGGAACCAGGAAACAAACTGGCAAAATGCCCATCTTCCCCAATTCCCAAATATACACGATCAAACGGTTGGATCGGCAACGTTTCTTGCAACGACGGCAGAAGAATGGTAGTTCCATTATCAAGCAAGTTTTGAAGTCCGGCTTCCAGGAGTGTGTCTATGTTTTTCTCTCCTTCAAGCCGCTCATCAACAAGGAATAACCGGATTCGTTGTACGACTTGAGAGGGAAGGTTCAGCATTGCCTCTATAAGCGATGCTGCGCTCCTTCCTCCGGGAAGTGCAATATACAAATCACCCTCTTTTTGAACCGAGAGAGATTCAATATCCTTCTGGACCAAGCTGACCAAATCTTGTGTATTGACTATTTTTACCATCTTCATGATTTTAATGTACTAAAAGTAAAAGAAGTAGAATAGTAGGAAATGATGAACTCAGGCGTTTTCCTTGTTTTTCTCCAAATTTTCCCGTGCAATTGCCAACATCAACTTGATTCTGTTTTCTTGGTTAACACCGGTAGCAGATGGATCATAGTCGATCGGGACGATGTTTGCTTCTTTGGTTCTTTCCGTTACCGCACGAATCATACCCTTGGCTACTATGTGGTTAGGAAGACATCCAAATGGTTGTGTACAGACGATATTGGTATATCCACTATGTACCAAATCGAGCATCTCTGCCGTAAGAAGCCATCCTTCACCCATTTTTACCCCATAATCAAGCAGACCTTCGTCTAGTTTTTTCATTTCGGTATAAGGGATAGGAACGGTAAATTTCCCAGATTTAAGCATAGCCTGTCGGCTCATCTTTTCAACTTTATAAAGTTGCTTAAGCACGAATTGGGTTAATTTCGCACTGATGAAGCGCCCGCCATAATATTTTCTGTCTGTTATAGCGTTGTCTGCACCGTAATAGAGGAAGCCCATCAGAGAAGGAACCATTACTTCGCATCCTTGTGCCTCGAGATAGTCCTGCAGATGATTGTTTCCAAGAGGTGAATATTTCATATAGATTTCACCAACGATACCTACTTTGATTTTCTCAACTTTTTTGGTTTCTATCAGAGCAAATTCATCACAAATACGATTCAAATTCCGTTTCATTGCCCAGCCGATATATCCTCGGTTATGCGCAAAACAATCAGAGAGATACTCGGTCCATTTTGCAACCAATGCATCTGCCTCGCCAGCCTTTGTTTCATAGGGGCGGGTTTGGTTTGCCAAAGCCATCAGCAAATCCCCATACACGAAGGCACTGTAGGCTTGCAGGAGAATGAAAAAAGTCAGTTTAAAGCCTGGATTTTTTTCCATTCCCTTTAAATTGAGACTGATTACAGGAACATGCCCCAAATTACATTTTTCCAAAGCTTTACGGAGAAGGAACAAGTAGTTGCTTGCTCTACATCCGCCGCCAGTTTGGGTAATGACGAGTGCTATTTTATTCGTATCGTAATCGCCGTGTTTAATAGCATCGATCAATTGACCGATAACTAGTTGAGCGGGATAACATATATCATTATGGACGTACCTAAGGCCTTCACGAATGACATTCGGCCCTTGGTTATCCAACAACACAACCTTATAGCCATGGTTCACAAATACTTCTTTGGCTATATTGAAGTGGATTGGACTCATATTCGGAATCAGGATGGTGTAGTCCTTCTTCATTTCTTTTGTAAATGGGGTGCTCATTCTTTGGGCGCCTCCTGAAGGGCTGCAAGCAAACTTCGGATTCTTATTTTCACAGCACCAAGATTTGCAATCTCATCAATCTTGATCTGTGTATAGATCTTGTCAGCTTTTTGCAATATTTCCCTAATCTCATCAGATGTTACCGCATCGAGCCCACAACCGAAAGACACCAATTGGATGATTTGCATGTCATCTTCATTGGATACATAGCGCGCTGCATCATACATACGAGCATGGTAGGTCCATTGGTTCAGTACTCGACGTTGTTGTTTTTCCATCTTATACGCAACTACATCTTCACTGATAACCGCACAACCACATTGGATGAGCAGTTGGTCTATACCGTGATTGACTTCGGCATCTGCATGATACGGGCGTCCAGCAAGAACCATGATCGGCCAATTGCGTTTGCGGGCATTTTCTATAATTGCTTGGCCTTGGGTGCGTACGCTCTTTTGATATGCCTCAAGTGCATCATAGGCACTTCTTACAGCCCAACGAATTTCTTGTTTTGTCACATCAAAATAAGAACTAAGGATTTGGTGCATACGCTTGGGCAGAAATGATCTATCACCCAAGGAGAGGTAATCTGAAATGAACGTAATACTTGGATCCTGCAATTCGCTGATATTATGACGAAGTACTTCGGGATAATACGCAACTACAGGACAATTGAAATGATTGTCACCTTTAGCCTCATCCAGATTGTAGCTGGAACATGGATAAAAAATAGTTTTTACCCCCATCTCAAGCAATTCCTTGATATGGCCATGCATCAGCTTTGCAGGGTAGCAGATGGTATCACTTGGGATGGTTGACTGTCCTTTTAGATACGTCTCCCTCGTCGAAGCATGCGAAGTCACAACCTCGAACCCAAGTTGAGTAAAGAATGCAGTCCAGAAGGGGAGTTGTTCATAGAAACTCAATTGCAAGGGAAGTCCGATTTGTCCTCGCTTCCCTTTGCTTGTTTCGAGTTCAGAAAGATATTTCTGCTTGAATGCATAGATATTCAAACTTTCTGGATTGTTTATAAAGGTTTCTGGACTTACCAATCTATCGCATTTATTTCCGCTTACCAATTTCCGTCCTTCATCAAAAATGTTGATGGTAAGCAGACAGTTGTTTGCACAACCTTTACAATGCGTTGTTTTAGTTCTATGTACAAAATGTTCCAGTTGAGGAAGTTGAAGCAGCGTCCTTTGAAGGGGAACAGCCTGATGCTGATCCCTTGCATGAAGTGCACACCCATATGCCCCCATTATCCCGGCTTCATCAATTCTGATGACTTCACAGCCCAACTCAGATTCAAAAGCCCGAAGTACTGCGTCATTCAGGAAGGTTCCGCCTTGTACGACGATATGCTGTCCAAGCATACTCGGGTCAGTTGAACGAATTACTTTGTACAATGCATTTTTTACAACACTGATTGCAAGGCCTGCAAAGATGTCAGCAACACTGGCCCCGTCTTTTTGAGCCTGTTTGACCGAACTGTTCATGAAAACCGTACAACGCGAACCAAGGTCCACCGGACTTTGTGCCTTTATTGCCAATTTTGCTGCTTCTTCGGCAGAATATCCCAAAGCATTTGAGAAAGTTTGCAAGAAAGAGCCACAACCTGAGGAGCAAGCCTCGTTAAGGAAAATATCGTCGATGGTTCCTTCTTTGATCTTAAAACATTTGATATCTTGGCCACCGATATCAATGATGAAGTCAACATCATTTTTAAAAGTTCTGGCACTTTTATAATGCGCCATAGTTTCAACCAAGGAATATTCGAATGCAAAAGCGTTCTGCATCAAATGTTCGCCGTATCCGGTGGAACATGCTTTTTCGAGCCGAATCTTTGGGTAGGTGGTATAGAAATTCGTGAGAAATTCTTTTACCGCCTGAATAGGGTTGCCATTATTGGGCTGATATCGACTGTATAAAAGTCGGCCTTCAGGATCAATTACACAGGCTTTTATGGTGGTAGAACCTGCATCTACCCCTAGGAATGCTTGTCCATCATACAATTCAGGATTTGCTTTTGGTAAAGAAGCCTTCGAATGTCTTTGTTTGAAAGCCTCATAAGCAGCAGGACTTTCAAACAAAGGTGGAATAGAAGTAAAGGCTTTTGCTACTTCATAATGTTCAAGGTTATAGATTAATTGCTCGAGATCAACCAGTTCTGCAGATGAACTGAGAGCTGTACCCAAGGCAACATAGTAAAGCGAATTTTCAGGACAAATACCTTGTAGGTGCAATGTAGTGTCAAAAGCTTTTCTGAGTTCGCTTAAGAAGGTGAGTGGGCCCCCAAGATATACAACTTGGCCGGTGATCGGTCGGCCTTGGGCGAGTCCGCCTATACTTTGATTGACTACCGACTGCAATACAGACAAGGCAATATCACACTTCTCGGCACCTTGGTTCAGAAGTGGTTGTATATCACTCTTTGCAAACACTCCGCATCTTGAAGCGATGGAATAACTCTGTTTTGCCTGCATTGCAAGGCTATTCATCTCATCTTGGTCAACATGTAGCAGGCTCGCCATCTGATCGATGAACGATCCAGTTCCGCCGGCACAAGTGCCGTTCATCCTGACTTCCATATTCTGTCCGAGAAACAGGATTTTTGCGTCCTCTCCCCCAAGCTCAATTACCACATCGGTATGAGGAAGGTAATTGGTGACTGCAAGTCGTGTTGCATATACCTCTTGCACAAAACTGAGCTTGAGATTTTGGGAAAGTCCCATACCAGCAGATCCTGAAACAGCCAAGGTTGTTTCATTTCCACTGCAAATATTTCTTATACCAGAAAGCATGGAGACTGCAGTCTCCGAAATCTGAGAGTAATGTCGTTTATATTCAGTATGTATAACGTCTAATGCTTCATTGAGCACTACACATTTCATAGTCGTGGAGCCGACATCCAAGCCTATCTTCACCTAGATCCCTCCGAATATTACCACCATAACGATTTTTCACAAGGTGGTACAGTGAGTATAATTAGTATTTATACAAAATTTACAAATCTGTCTATTTCCGGATGGAGCCATCTACACCGAAATCAAAGATTTCGGTATTTTCTATGGCTTGTTCAAGCAGTGGCTCGATACCCATCTTGTAATAGTGTTCTTGTTCTTCGGCCTTATTGGGATGAACCAATGGGTGTTTCGGACTGAAAATTACACAGCAATCCTCATAGGGGAGAATTGAAGTTTCATAGGTTCCAATCTTTACAGCAAGATTCATGCTTTCTTGTTTATCCATGC
>QJZS01000172.1 GCA_003247345.1 Spirochaetales bacterium | reverse complement strand
TTGTGAAAATTAAGAGGCGTCTTGTATGGCGACAAAGAACACAAAGTATGTTTATTTTTTTGGCGACGGGAAGGCAGAAGGTACTGCACAGATGAAAGATCTGCTCGGTGGAAAAGGTGCAAACCTTGCCGAGATGACCAGTATCGGCCTACCTGTCCCCCCCGGATTTACCATCAGCACAGAAGCCTGTGCTTTTTTTAGCGGTAACCAAGGGGCTTATCCTGAAAGCATGAAAGAGCAGGTTTTAGCAAACCTTGCAAATCTTGAAAAATTAATGGGTGCAAAACTAGGAGACAGCAAGGAGCCCTTGTTGGTTTCCGTCCGTAGTGGTGCAGCTCAATCAATGCCCGGTATGATGGATACCATCCTTAACCTTGGATTGACTCCTGATTCAGTGAAAGCATTGATTAAGAAGACTAACAACGAACGCTTTGCTTGGGACAGTTACAGACGTTTCATGCAGATGTTCGGAGATGTCGTAATGGGCGTTCCTCACCACGAGTATGAGAAGGCCTTGCAGGATGTAAAGGAATCGAAAGGGAAGGTTCTTGATACCGAGCTTGACAGCAAGGATTTGCAGGAAGTCATTGAACGTTATCAACGTTTGTATAAGCGTTATACCGGCGAAGAATTCCCAACCGATCCAATTGACCAGCTGTTCAAGGCAATCAATGCAGTATTCCAATCCTGGGATAATGAGAGAGCTATCAAATATCGACAGATGAACGATATTCGTGGTTTGCTCGGTACTGCAGTAAACGTTCAGAGCATGGTATTCGGTAACATGGGAGAGACCAGCGGTACTGGTGTTGCCTTTACCCGTGACCCATCAACCGGTGAGAACCAGTTCTATGGTGAGTATCTGATGAACGCACAAGGTGAAGACGTTGTTGCTGGAATCAGAACCCCCCAGTCAATCGAAACTCTGAAAGCTGTTAATCCCAAGGTATACGATCAGTTGGTTGATATCCGTGGAATCCTCGAGAATCACTACAAGGATATGCAGGATCTCGAATTTACCATCCAGGAAGGCAAGCTGTTCATGCTCCAGACCCGTAACGGCAAACGTACCATCTTCAGTTGGTTGCGTAGCCAGGTTGAAATGGTCGAGGAAGGCTTGATCGACAAGGATACTGCTGTCAGCAGAGTTCCTGCTGGAGAATTTGGTAAGCTGTTCGCTCCGATTCTTGATGCAAAACACATCAGAGACAATTCCTTGTCAGTTATTACCAAAGGTTTGAATGCAAGTCCTGGTGGTGCCTGTGGCCAAGTGTACTTTACTGCAGAGAAAGCTGAAGAAATGGCAGCAGAGGGCAAGGAAGTTATTTTGGTCAGGACCGAGACCAGTCCTGAGGATATCGGCGGTATGGCTGTTGCGAAGGGTGTTGTTACCTGTCGTGGCGGTATGACCAGCCATGCAGCAGTTGTTGCACGTGGCATGGGATGTCCTTGCGTCAGTGGTGCTGGAGAAATTCGCATCAACGAAGCTAAACTATACCTTGAAGTGAATGGAACCAGAATCAGTGAAGGGGATTACATCTCCATTGATGGTTTTACTGGTGAGATTTATGGTGCAAGAATTCCTGTCAGAGCTTCTGAGATTGTTCAGGTGCTTGAAGGAACCATGAAGGAAAGCGAATCAAATCTCTTTACCAACTACAAGAAGTTCATGGGATATGTGCAGGATCTGAAGAGACTTGGTGTCTACACCAATGCAGACACTCCACATGATACAAAAATGGCTGTTTCCTTCGGAGCTGAAGGTATCGGTTTGTGCCGTACTGAGCATATGTTCTTCGGTGGTGACAGAATCATGTCGATCCGTAAGATGATTCTTGCAAACAACACGGTTGAGAGAGAAAAGGCCTTGGCTGAACTTCTCCCAATGCAGCGTGGTGATTTCGAGGAAATCTTGGAAGTATTGGCTGGTCGTCCTGCAACCATCAGATTACTCGATCCTCCTTTGCATGAGTTCCTGCCCAATGACCATACTAGCAGACATGAACTTGCCTTGCAGATGGGAATTACCGTAGAGGAAGTTGCACAGAAATCAAGTGCTCTCCACGAGTTCAACCCGATGCTTGGCTTCCGTGGTTGCCGATTGGCTATTATCTATCCTGAAATCTTGAGAATGCAGGTTCGTGCAATCATTGAAGCTGCAATCAATGTGAAGAGAAAGGGAATCGAAGTTCTTCCTGAGATAATGATTCCTCTTGTAGGCAACTACAAAGAGTTCTTGTTCACCAAGAAACATGCTGAAGCAGTAATCCAGGAAATCTTTGATGAACAATCAATGAAAGTTCATTACAAGATTGGTACTATGATTGAGGTCCCACGTGCAGCCATCACAGCTGATGAGATTGCAAAAGAAGCAGAGTTCTTTAGCTTTGGAACCAACGACCTTACTCAGATGACTTGTGGATTCAGCCGTGACGATGCAGCCTCATTCCTTGGCCCCTATGTCAACGATACTGATAAGCAGTTCTACGAGTATGACCCGTTTGCATCCATTGACGTGGGTGGTGTAGGCAAGCTCGTTGAGATGGCTGTTAAACTTGGTAGAGAAACAAACCCTGATATCTTGCTCGGTATCTGTGGTGAGCATGGTGGAGATCCAAAGACTATTGCTTTCTGTAATAAGATTGGACTTGATTATGTTTCTTGTTCTCCTTTCCGTGTTCCCATTGCACGCCTTGCTGCTGCACAAGCTGCTATTGCTGTAAAAAAGAACAAATAAAGAGTTTTTACACTAATTGAGGGCCTCAGGAGAAATCCTGAGGTTCTTTTTTCGAATTTCTAGAACCGTACATATTGGAATAATTCAAACATCTTATTTTAGACACGTATATAATACAAATCAAAGTAATTGTATGAGAGTGAACTGTGTTCTATTAAAAATACTGATGATTTTAAAAAAATAATTTAGAAATTTGTATTTTTTCTTATGGTGTAATTTGCTCGATAGACTTTTATCAAAATATAAGAATTCATCTCCAAAATGGTGTTATGTGGTAAATATTCTTTTGAAAAATGTAAATTTTACATTTGTATTATATTTATAATATGTAAAATTTTCTTGTAAAGAATATGGGCTCTGAGCAATAATGAGTAATCTATGTACTTTTTATTTGGAGGGCTTGTATGAAGAAGCTAACTGTTTGCTTGTTGGTACTCGTGCTTCTGACCTCATCAATTTTTGCTACGGGTACAACCGAGCAGAAAAGTGATGTGAAGGAAGTTGTAATCGGAGTGTTCGAGCCTCAGACCGGAGAGAATGGCGGTGGTGGATATCAAGAAGTGTTGGGCATGAGATATGCCAACCTGATGTATCCTACTGTCCAGATAAACGGTGAAACTTACAAGGTCAGACTTGTCGAAGCCGATAATAAATCTGACAAGACCGAAGCCGTTACCGCGGCACAGAGTTTGATCTCAAGCGGAGCTTCGGTAGTTCTGGGTTCCTATGGATCTGGTGTATCCATTGCTGCTGGAGACATCTTCCTTGACAACCAAGTTCCAGCCATCGGTGCATCCTGCACCAATCCCCAGGTAACTTTGGGCAATGATTACTACTTCCGCGTATGTTTCTTGGATCCGTTCCAAGGGACCGTCATGGCAAACTATGCTTGGCAAGAAGGTGCTAAGAATGCTGCAGTCATTACCCAGCTCGGCGATGACTATTCCTCAGGCCTTGGAAACTTCTTCAGCAGAGCCTTCACGAAATTAGGCGGACAGGTTGTCAGCGAACAGCAGTTCCAGACCAACACCACTGATTTCAAGTCCATCCTGACGAACATCAAAGCAGCAAATCCTGATGTAATCTTTGCTCCTTCCTCCATTGCCACAGCTCCTCTTATCATAAAGCAGGCACGTGAACTTGGACTTACTGCAAAGATCATGGCTGGTGACACCTGGGAAAATTCCTCAATCATCGAAAATGCGGGATCAAGTGCAGAAGGGGTAGCCTTGTCCACGTTCTTTGATGATTCCGACCCAGCAACAGCAGAAGCTGCCAAGTTCATTACTGGTTTCAAGAAGTATTTGGTTGAGAACAAGCAGCCGGATATTATTCCTGCAGTATCAGCACTTGGATATGATGCATATCTGACTGCACTTCAGGCAATCGAAAAAGCCAATTCCACAAAAGGCTCTGCCATTCGTGATGCACTGGTTAGTGTTGATGTCGAAGGCGTAACCGGACGTATCGTTTTCAACGAGAATGGTGATGCAAACAAAGACATGGCATTCATCAAGACCGTAGAGAACGGACAGTTTAAATTCCTAAAGACTGTAAGCGTAGCAAATTAAAACAAAATGTCTCTTGGCCGGGCTTGTTACCCGGCCAAGTCCTTTTTATGTTTCCGATTCCTTGATTGTATTTTAGCTTGGTAGCTGTCTGCTACTGGGTGGGTAATGGAGAACTACTGATGAGTATGACAACCATCCTGCAACATTGTCTTACAGGAATATCCCTTGGGGGAGCATATGCTTTGATAGCTATTGGCTATACGTTGGTATATGGTATCCTCAGACTTATCAACTTTGCCCATGGAGATATCTTCATGATGGCTGGTTATTTTATGATTTTTGCTTTGGCCAGTTTTCCTTGGCCGATTGCCATCATCATCACCTTGACGGTTACTACCTTGATGGGTATCGGTATTGAGCGAGCGGCTTATAAGCCGCTGAGAAGTGCACCAAGAATGTCAATTATGATCAGTGCCATTGGTGTTTCGTATCTGCTTCAAAACCTGTCTACCTACTTATTTACTGCAATTCCCAGAGGCTATCCTGAAATCCCATTCTTGAAACAGATTTTCCAGATTGGAACTATCAGTGCTTCTTTTGTAACCCTTCTGACTCCGGTTCTTACCATAATTCTGGTTATTATCTTGATGTTGTTGGTAAACAATACCAAGACAGGTATGGCAATGAGAGCTGTCAGCAAGGACTTTGAAACTGCTCAACTTATGGGCATCAATATCAACAGAGTTATTTCCGCTACGTTTGCAATCGGCTCATTGCTTGCAGGTGTAGGGTCTATTTTATATTTTACCGATCGTATGTCGGTTACCCCGTTCTCTGGTACACTCCCAGGCCTTAAGTGTTTCGTTGCAGCTGTATTTGGAGGAATAGGTAATATTCCTGGCGCTGTTATCGGGGGTTTCTTCATAGGTATTGTAGAAACGCTGCTTGTCGCGTTGGGGTATTCCACCTATTCGGATGCCTTCACATTCCTTCTTTTGATTGTGATGTTACTTGTACGACCGACTGGACTGTTCGGCGAGAAAACAGTGGAGAAGGTATGATGAAAATTCGAAGAAATCAAATGTTAACAATTATAACGTTGATTGTATTGGTCATTTTCCTCTATTGGCTTAATGCACACCGCCATCAGAACGGAATGTTGGTATCTGTACTTACCAAAGGTGTAATTCTTTCACTGGTTGCTGTATCGATGAACCTCCTCAATGGTTTTACCGGTTTGTTCAGCCTCGGACAGGCAGGATTCATGTCAATCGGTGCGTATACCACTGCAATTTTATTAATTCCTGTAAAGAATCTTGATGGTGTGTATTACATGAATGGAATTAGTCCATCAATCAGGGCCTTTAAGGAACTCGTTGCAGCAAGTCCTCAGGCGGTTCAAATACTCTTTCCTTTCTTTGCTTTGTTGCTTGGTGGTTTATTGGCTGCCTTCGCAGCGGCACTGGTTGGTATCGCTGTATTGAGGCTGAAAAGTGATTACCTTGCAATTGCTACCTTAGGGTTATCTGAAATCGTCAGAGCGATTTTCTCTTCTCCACAGTTTGACCAGATTACCAATGGGTCTTACGGATTGAACAAGATTCCGAATTTCCCGGTAATGCTATGGGGGGCTATTCCTTCATTGATAACGCCTTTTATCATCGTTGCCATATGTATTGTATTTATGGTGATGTTGATCAAATCTTCCTATGGTCGTGCTTTCAAAGCTATCAGAGAAGATGAAATTGCAGCCCAGGCAATGGGTATCAACCTATTCAAGCACAAAGAGATGAGCTTTGTCATCAGTTCGTTCTTCTCAGCCATTTCCGGTGGGTTATTGGCAATGTACATGCGTTCTATTGAGGCAAAAACCTTCTCAATCACCATGACCTACGATATTTTGCTGATCGTTGTCATCGGTGGTATCGGGAGCGTCACTGGTTCTATCCTTAGTGCCTTCTTGGTTACTGCAGCAAAAGAGTGGTGGCTGAGGTTCTTCGACCAACCCCTTGTGATTGGAGGATGGCATGTGCCTCTTTTCAAGACTGGATTTAGAATGGTAATTTTCTCACTCTTGCTGATGACGGTAGTTCTTATCTACCGAAAGGGTTTGATGGGAACCAATGAATTCAGTTGGGATAGGTTGATAGCAAGATTTACCAAACGAAGAAGTGCTAAGGGAGGTGCAAAATGAGTGAAATCTTATTGAGCACTGAACACATTACCATGCAATTCGGTGGTGTCGTTGCCGTAGATGATCTGAATATCCAAATTGAGAAGGATAAAATTACTGCGTTAATCGGGCCAAACGGAGCCGGTAAGACGACGGCTTTCAATGTAATTACCGGAGGGTACCAAGCAACCAACGGAATGGTCACATTTGATGGTACGGTAATTGGTGAAAACTATCCACGTGCAAAGATGAAAAAGATCTATAACGGCAGCTATAAGACCCCTTATGAAAAGCAAGTGGTGAATACTCCGGACAAAATTACCCGTATGGGTATGGCCCGTACATTCCAAAATATCCGTCTTTTCAAGGAACTTACTGTTTTTGAGAATGTGCTTATTGCAAAACACTGTCATATCAAAGCTGGGTTATTCAGTTCTACCTTTACCCTTAATCGGGCAGAGGAACAGAAAATGCAAGATGATACCGCAGCATTGCTTGAGAAAGTAGGACTACTTGAAAACAAGGATGATATTTCTTCTTCCTTGCCGTATGGAAAGCAGAGACGACTTGAGATAGCCCGTGCCTTGGCAACAGGGCCGAAGTTGCTCTTGCTTGATGAGCCGGCAGCAGGTATGAACCCGAAGGAAACTGAAGAGCTTTCCGCTTTCATCAAGGAGATCAAGGAATCGTTCAACCTGACTGTATTCCTTATCGAACACCATATGAATCTGGTCATGGAAATATCGGACCATATTTATGTACTTGATTATGGAAAAACTATTGCTGAAGGAAATCCTACAGAGATTCAGAACAATCCGGCAGTCATCAGGGCGTATTTGGGAGATGAAGAGCTATGAGTAGTTTACTTGATATTCAAGATTTGAAAGTTTGTTACGGCGGTATTGTAGCTCTGAATGGAATCTCTTTTTCTGTTGAGGAAGGCCAGATTGTTACATTGATCGGAGCAAATGGGGCTGGAAAATCAACCACGTTGAGATCAATCATGGGCCTGGTACCGATAACCAATGGAACTATTATGTACAATGGGGAAAAGATTAATGGAATGGATACCCGTAGGATTGTCCAGATGGGATTGGTTCTAGTTCCTGAGGGGAGAAGGGTATTTCCAAATCTTTCGACTTTAGAGAATTTGAAAATCGGAGGCTATCTGCAAGACAAAGCGAGTGAACAACGAAATCTGGAACGCGTATATGATTTGTTTCCTCGATTGAAGGAACGCTATTGGCAATTGGCCGGTACACTTTCTGGTGGAGAGCAGCAGATGCTTGCAGTCGGCAGAGCTTTGATGGCAAATCCCAAGATGATTATGATGGATGAGCCCTCTTTGGGTCTTGCTCCTTTGGTAGTTCGTGATATCTTCTCGATTATCAAAAAAGTCAATGAGACTGGGGTAACCGTCCTTCTGATTGAACAGAACGCAAACGTTGCACTAAGAACAGCTCATCAAGGGTATGTCATGGAAACTGGAAACATAACCATGTCAGGACCGGGAATGGAGCTTCTGGATAACGAAGAGGTCAAATACGCGTACTTGGGAAAATCGAGATAAAACAAATAAAAATGAGGTGGCGAAAGCCACCTCATTCCATACCTACGTAAAACAAATCAATTATTTCAGTATCTGGATGAACATTGGGCTGAAATAGGGGATTAACCATACAATCCAAACGAAAATACTGAATTTGTGGAATTTCAGAATCATATTCTCATCTTTGCGAATTAAAACAACCGATGCCCAAATGGCATGGATGATCATAAGTATGATTGCCAACATTCCTGAAATACCGTGAATATTCCATACCATGCCACCGACATAATCAAACATGATTGTGGTTCCAGTCGTATCACAAATAAGACCGAATATAAAAAGGATAAGATGCCAGAGTTTCAGTCTACCCTGAATTCTCTCTGACCATACTCCTACAGAATAAAATATCAATGCAACAAGCATGATAACACTTGCAATTGGATTCATAAGCCCTCCTGTACTAATTAGGGTTAAAAAACGGTTCCCGAAGGAACCGTCATTGAGCCAAAAAAGGGAATTGAACCCTTGACCTGCTCATTACGAGTGAGCTGCTCTACCCCTGAGCTATTTTGGCAAGAAATTCTTGAAAACAGGAGCATTCTACCCGAAAGTTACAAGAAGGTAAAGACAAGTTACCAGAATTGGGAATTCAATCGTAGCTTGACCTTCGCCGTCCTTGTCGAGTACGCTTTATATAGAAGAGGGATACGGTGAAAAGAGGATTTAAATTTAGACATACAGTCGCCCAGGAGGTGGTTGTCATGCTGAATTCAGAAAAACAGTCCGTAAGGACAAAAGTGGGAGAAGGGTGGCAGCCGGATGTGGCCCAATTCCTGTTGGATATGTTCCCCAACGCCTTGGAATATGGGTTTGATCTCAAGGATATTGCGCCCATGGTCAGTGAAAAGGCTATCTCGTTCACCAATGAGGACTTCGAGCTATTTGATGACGATTGGTTTGATGATGATCTGGAGGATCTATGATCGTCTTGGGGCTTGAAACTTCCTGTGATGAATGTAGTGCCGCATTAGTTGAAGATGGCCATAAGATTCTCAGCAATATCATTGCTACCCAGATAGAATTGCACAAACCATACGAAGGAGTGGTTCCTGAACTTGCGAGCCGCCTCCATACGGAATGGATATCACAGGTTGTGCAATCAGCTATTGCAAAAGCAAAAATCTCAATAGATGACATCGACGCTGTCGCCGTTACCAACAGACCTGGGCTTTTAGGATCCTTGTTAGTTGGAGTGAGTTTTGCAAAAGGTTTTGCCGCCTCAAGAAATCTCCCATTTATAACCATTGATCATATTCGAGCACACCTGTATGCATCTCAGATAGAACATCCATTGGAATACCCCTATCTGGGGGTATTGGTATCAGGTGGACATACCGTCATCTGTCGTGTGGATGGCTATGATGAAATAGAGGTCCTAGGAACAACCATCGATGATGCAATTGGGGAAGCCTTCGATAAGGTAGCCAAGCATTATGGATTCGGATATCCCGGTGGCGTAGCTGTCGACCAGCTTGCTAAAAAGGGAAATCCCCTTGCTTTCCTGTTCCCCGGTCCAAAGTTGAATGTAAAAGATCATCCATATGATATTTCCTATAGTGGTCTTAAGACTGCGACCATCAACCAACTTGATAGTTTTTGGGATGGAAAGAGCGAAAAAAGCCCTGAAAATATTGCCGCTTCATTTCAACGAGCTGCAGTGAACATGTTAATAAAAAGGGTTCGCGCTGCATTGGAAGAAACCGGATTGAAACGGGTAAGTGCTGGTGGAGGCGTAGCCGCCAATAGCTATTTGCGAAGTGAACTGTTAGCATTGCAAGAGGGTGGCTATGAAGTATCGTTTCCTGCGCTCAAACTTTGCACAGATAACGGGGCCATGATAGCTGCCCTTGCCTATGAATATCTGAAAGACGGAGTGCGAAGTGATTTTTACGAATCTGCAAGTGCACGTGTTACTGCATTCAAAAAACAATATAGCAAGTGAGAGAGTTTATGAACGCGAATTTTGATTTGGACAGCGTGATTAGAAAAGTACCGAATTTCCCAAAGGAAGGGATTTTATACTACGATATAACAGGTATTTTGGCTGTACCGGAAGCATTTAGCTACTGTGTTGAGCGTTTGACTGAATTGTGTAAGGGGAGACATATCGACGCAATCGCTGCCGTTGAAGCACGTGGCTTCGTTTTTGCTGCTCCTTTGGCAGAGCGACTCGGAGTCCCTTTGATTTTAGTACGCAAACCCGGTAAGTTACCCAACAAGGTCCATAAGAAAAGTTTCGACTTGGAATACGGCTCTGACATGGTATGTGTACAGGAAGTGGATATCGTAAAAGGCAGCAGTGTAATGCTGGTTGATGATCTCATCGCAACCGGTGGTACATTATCAGCAGCAGCTTCCATTTTTACTGAGCATGGAGTAACCATTGAAGGCTTTTTAGGGGTAATTGGATTACCATTTTTAAACTATGAAAAAGCTCTTTCTGGATACCCTGTAGAGGTGCTTCAGGTCTACAACGGGGAGTAGGAATAAAATCCAGAACGTACTTGACAAATAGAACACATTTACGTATTCTTCTACAGGATTTTAACATTGGGATGTAGTGTAATGGTAACACAGTAGATTCTGGTTCTGCCTTTAGGGGTTCGAATCCCTTCATCCCAGACACCGGTTCCTTCGTCTAATGGTTAGGACAGGAGATTCTCAGTCTCTAAATAGGGGTTCGATTCCCCTAGGAACTATAGATTATTTTGGAAGGGGGCAGCCTTGCAGGTTGCTCCTTTTTTTCGGATACTATTCAAGAGGAACAACATATCATGATTACAGCTGCAAACATTGGTCTCTCATATGGGACACAAGTACTTTTTAAAGAAGTCAACATCAAGTTCACCCCAGGCAACTGTTACGGGGTCATCGGGGCGAACGGTGCTGGTAAATCTACATTTCTGAAAATACTCAGTGGTGAAATTGAATCAGATACTGGTGAAGTTATTATCACTTCCGGACAGCGTATGGCTGTTTTGCGACAGGATCACTTTGCTTTCAACGAATATTCGGTACTTGAAACCGTCATTATGGGATATGAACAACTCTATTCAATTATGAAAGAGCGTGATGCCATTTATGCAAAGGAAGACTTTACAGAAGAAGATGGTCTTCGTGCTGCCGAATTGGAAGGTGATTTTGCTGATATGGGAGGCTGGGAAGCCGAGGCACAGGCTGCTCAGATGCTCGATGGCCTTGGGATCAGTACAGACATACAGAGCAAAATGATGGGCGATGTTGAAGACAACATCAAAGTCCGTGTTTTGCTTGCTCAGGCCTTATTCGGCAATCCTGATATCCTATTGCTTGACGAACCTACCAACCACTTGGACCTTGAGTCAATTCACTGGTTGGAAGATTTCTTGGCTAACTTTGACAACACCGTTATCGTTGTAAGCCACGACCGTCACTTCCTCAATACCGTTTGTACCCATATCGCTGATATCGACTTCGGAAAGATTCAGCTTTATGTAGGTAACTATGATTTCTGGTATATGAGTAGCCAGCTTGCTGCAAAGCAAAGTAAAGATGACAAGAAGCGTCGTGAAGAGAAGATTGCAGAACTCAAGGAGTTCATCCAGCGCTTCTCAAGCAACGTTGCTAAAGCAAAACAAGCTACCAGTAGAAAGAAATTGATTGACAAGCTTACGATCGATGACATCAAACCATCCAGCAGACGTTTCCCCTATGTAGCATTCAAGCCGGAACGTGAAGTTGGAAAGAAAATCCTGGAGATAAAAGGCTTGTCCAAGACCGTTGACGGTGAGAAAGCCCTCGATAATCTGGACCTGACAGTTAATGCAAATGATAAGATTGCCTTTGTCGGCCCCAATCACTTCGCCAAAACCGTATTGTTTGACATCCTAAACGGTGACATGGAAGCTGATGCTGGTACCTTTGAATGGGGTGTAACAACCAGTCTTTCATACTTCCCGAAGAACAATAGCCATCTGTTCACTGAGCATATGTCCATTACCGATTGGCTTCAGGCTTACAGTACTGAGAATGATGATACCTACATCCGTTCTTTCTTAGGGAGAATGCTTTTCAGCGGTGATGAAGCACTCAAGGATTGTACCGTGCTCAGCGGAGGCGAAAAGGTTCGTTGTGTGCTTGCTCGCATGATGCTGGAACAAGCAAACTGCATGATGCTCGATGAACCGACAAGCCATTTGGACTTGGAGGCAATTACTGCTCTCAATGATGGCTTGATCGACTTCAAGGGTGTGTTGTTGTTCAACAGCCATGACCACCAGTTTGTTGATACGATTGCAAACCGTATTATTGAGTTTACTCCCAATGGTATCATTGACAGGATGATGGGCTTCGAGGAATATTTTAGTGATGACTCGATCAAAGAACTGCGTGATCAAATGTACAGTGGTTCTCATCATACGTTAGCTCTCTAGGAGGTCTTCATGCTGGTTGCAGTTGACATCGGAAATACCAATATCGTGATTGCTGTCCATGATGGCCAGCAATGGATACGGTCGTTCAGAATCTACAGCGACCAACAGAAAACCAGTGATGAATATTTCGTGGTTCTTGATAGCCTCATGAGCCATGCGGATATTTCCAAGGAAAATATCGATAGGGCGGTAATCAGTTCGGTTGTACCAAATCTGACCCGCTCCATGCAGAAAAATATCATACGTTTGTTTGAAGTACAGCCTCTGATGGTAGACCACACCATAAATACGGGATTGAAGAAAGAGACAATCCCCGCTGAACTTGGTAGTGATTTGCTGTCAAACCTTGCACAGGCCCATCATGTGCGTCCTGATTCAGCGGTTGTAGTCGTTGATTTTGGAACTGCACTGACCTTTTCTACCGTAGACAGTGATGGATCAGTCTTAGGCGCTTCCATTGCTCCTGGTTTGATTACAGCTGTAAATGCTTTGTTTGGAAATACTGCACAGCTTCCCCAGGTAGAACTTAAAATTCCCTCATCTGTAATCGGCCGAAACAGCCAAGATTCCATCCGAAGTGGAATTATGTATGGGTATGCGGGTATGGTTAAAACAATTATTGAACGTACAGAGCAAGAATTGGAGAAAGAAGTATTCGTTATTGCCACCGGTGGCTTGAGCAGGACTATAGCCCCGCTCATTGACCGGATTAATCTTCTTTCTCCCATGCACACCCTTGATGGGCTTAAGCTGATTTCTGACTTGAATTAGAACGTAAATACTCCATTCTTCATGATTTGAACCTGCTTGCCGTCTCTCGTGTGAGCAGTGATATTCAATTCTTTCGAGCCAACCATGAAGTCAACATGCATCAGACTGGTATTACAGTGTGCTTCCTTTAGTAATTCATCTGATTCAAGTGTACTACCGTTTGCTAATCCAGTAGGATAGCCTTCGCCCAAAGCCAAGTGACAGGATGCATTTTCATCCAATAGGATAGAATTAAAGATGAGATTGCTTTTTGCAATTGGACTGGTTTCATCCACCAAAGCAACTTCACCCAATCGACGAGTTCCCTCATCAATAGCGAAGAAGCTGTCCATTGCGTCTTTGCCTTTCTTTGCAGAGTAATCAACAACCTTACCATCCTTGAAAACAAACCGAACTTCCTCGGTAGTAGAATTAAGGACCTCTACCGGTCTGGTGGTTGTGATATATCCATCAGCACGCATATTGTTTGGGGTTGTGAATATCTCCTCAGTCGGGAGGTTAGGGAAGAAGTGCCTACCATCAGGTAATTTCTCTCCGCCGCCTATAAAGCGGGCTTGATCAGTAAACCCGATGACCAAGTCTGTCTTGCTACTCTGATAATGCAGGCTATCGATACCGAGACTGTTGAGATAGTTCTGACGCTTTTCCAACATGTCTTTTTTATCTTCCCAAGCTTTCAGTGGATCCTCAGTATCCAGAAGCAATATAGGCTTGAGTACTTGGAACAGATCATCAGCTGTTGCACCTTCTCCCAAGAGTTGTTTAGCCCACAGGGGACCTGGAGCAACACAAACACACCAAGGAAGCAGATGGCGCATGAGCTTCTTGGATCGTGCCTCGCTGAATTGTCTCTTTGCTTTTCCCAATATCTGGTTTTTCTGCCCATCAAGCGGACCGTGATCCAGTCTTTCCTCAGTACTGTCTATTCTGATATAGGACCAACCTTCAGAGATGAACTCATAATCCAAGGCTTTCAGGAAAAGAGGATTGAAGGTAAGCTCATCTCCCTCTTGGTAGGTGAGCCGCTCTGAAAGTACATCCCAATCATCAAGCAGAACCTGGACATAGCTCGCACCTTCTCTGTATGCAGCCTTGCTTATGGCTCTGGCAAAATAGTAGGTCCCGGGTCCTGTAAGGATGACGACACCTTTCCCTTTTTGCAGATTGATTCCTTTCTTGATGATAAGATTTGCATATTGGTCTATTTCTTTTTGGTCCATATTTCCTCCTATTCGGCAAAGACGCCTTCAACTATAATGTGCTTAGTTTCTCCATCACTATCGATGCCACTTACTGATAGGTGTCTGTCTCCAATGGGTATTTCCAATCTGACCAATGAGTCATTGAGCAAGCTTGTTTCAACATCCTCAACGTTTTCCTGAGTAGTCAGGGTATCCAAAGAAAAACCACCAAGAACTAGAGCGGAACTCAGCTCTTTAGCAAAATGTGGGTGAATCGAGGTATGAAGATACCGACTTTCGATTGTACCTTCGTCTGCAAGACAAAGTTCACTTACTTGCTTTGCGCCTTCGTCTATAGAGAAAAATACTTGCAAAGCATCCGCTCCTTCCTTAGCGTCATATTGAACTATCTTTCCGTTTTCAACAGTAAAAGTGGCATCCACTACTTTCCTGCCTAATAAGTAGAAAGATTTCGAAGCTGCGAAAGTGCCATTTGTCTTGGTTCGGTCAAGTCCCACATGAATCGATTGTACAGGAAGGGCGGAGAAGAAAGAACGAAGACTTTTAAGCGTATGCCTTCCCCCAGCCCAAGTAGTGTCCTTCGCCTGTTTGGTTTGCAATTGCCAGCCATCACCGATGAGCGTCATTTCCCTCTCTTTTTGCTCATTCAACATTTGTTTTCTGTAAGCCAAAAGGTTCCCTTGTTCTTCCCAGAATTGGAAAGCATGCTCATCCTCTATTCGGTAAAGCATGGAGAAAAGCATCCACATGTCTTCCTCACTGGACTGCTTATCTAATAATTGTGATGCCCAACGAGGTCCGGGATAAGGGATATTTGCCCAAGGAACTGCAATCCTTCGATCGAGGAATATCGGTTCCGCCAGTAGCCCGTATTGTGAGAGTGTGGCCACTTCTTTGGCTGAATCATCCAGTTCAAGAAATTCCAGATATGGGTTGTCATCCAAATCTACGATATGGCACATCACTGCGCCTTGTACAGGGGGCCGAAGCACATCGGTTTGTTTAGGGTCGATGGGGATTGCATCAACTACTTTGCCATGGTTCGTATGTACGATGGTTACCGTCTGCAAAGTAGTCAGGCAAGCCTGTTGGGCAAGCAACCTGGCAAAAGCCAGTGTGCTTGAGGTACTGTTTATCGACAGGCTGTCCCCTGGTCGTAATTTTAATTGTACTTCAATAATGAGACGGGCATACCGTCTGAGTAATGTCTCCATGAATCCTCCGAGTCAGCTTTCAATATAACAAATAAAATGCAAGTTACAAAGAGCGGGATAAAGAATCATGAGAATCATAAAAATAGAACATATTTGATTTTAATTAACCATTTTTAGGGATTTTATCATGGACAGAGCAGGAATGAGGCTTTTATACTGCTCTTACAGGTACATAGTAAAATCAGGAAGTGTAAGAATGGGTGGCAAAAAAGAATACATCAACAGGGAACTCAGGTGGCTCAGTTTCAATGAGCGTGTTTTGATGAGTGCCGAAAATCCCAAGATTCCTTTAATGGAGCGACTTAAGTTTGTAGGAATCTTCTCTTCTAATCTAGATGAATTCTATGCGGTACGCGTTGGGTCCATCCACCGTGCACTCCTTGACCCAGAACACCATCCTCTCAAAGGGCATGACAATCCAAAGACTTTGATCAAACAGATATTGAAAGAAGTGAAACGACTCAATGACAGAATGGATAGGGTCGTAGCTCAATTGTTTAAAGCATTGAGAACCCAAAGAATTGCGATGGTTGATGAAACCTCACTGAATGAGGATCAAATTCAGTGCCTGCAAACATACTTTAAAGAAACATTGAGAAATAGGCTGTTTCCAATATTGTTGGATCCCAAGCTCCCGTTTCCTTATATGAAACATGTCACGCTTTATCTGGCTGTTCATATGTATAACAGCAATAATCCAAAAGACTTCCGGTATGCACTGATTGAGGTCCCTACTGAAATGGTTAAACGCTACATTCAGCTGCCGACTCGTGGGGGCTGGCAACACTTCATTGCCTTGGAAGATGTAATTAGGCTCCATATGCCCGAGATTTTCAAGGCTTTCAGTTATGATAGATATGAAGCCTATACCGTAAAGATTACTCGTGACGGAGAATATGATTTGACTGATGAGATTACCAGAAGCCTCTATGAAAAGCTATCTACATCTATCAAGCAACGAAGCCAAGGGGATCCCGTAAGGCTTGTGTATGACCGTGCTTTGCCAAAGCCAATGTTGGATTATATTATGGAAAATTCCCAATTAAAGAATTGCAGGATTATTATCCCTGGTGGCAGATATCACAATGCAAGGGATTTTATCAACTTTCCGAAAGTTGGAGATGACTCTCTTTATTTCCCCGAACAACCGCCGTTGCCTCATCATACGTTGAAGGAAAATAGGAGCTTACTGGACCAAATCGAAGAGCGTGATCATCTAGTGACTTTGCCATACCATAGTTACGATTGCCTGATTGAATTACTCAGAGAAGCTGCTTTGGATAGCTGCGTCAAATCAATAAAAATGACGTTATACAGGGTGCCTGAGAATTCAAGTGTAATCAATGCACTGCGCAATGCAGCCAGAAACGGCAAGGAGATAACTCTCTATCTGGAATTGCAAGCCCGTTTTGATGAAGAAATCAATATGCATTGGACAGAGAAACTCACGCGGGAAAGGCATATAAACTTGATCAGTGGTGTTGAGGGTATGAAGGTACACAGTAAGCTGGGCTTGATTACTCGAGTGGATGGGAAAAAGCAAAAGCAGATAGCCATCATAGGAACCGGAAATTTCAATGAAAATACAGCCAGCCAGTACAGTGACCATATTCTGCTTACCTCAAATTCTAAGATTACCAAGGAAATAGACTTGCTCTTCTCCTTGCTCGATAGAGGATTTGCGGATATACGCTTTAAATATCTGATAGTCTCTCCGTTCCATACTCGTAAGCGCTTCATCACCTTGATAAAAAATGAGATGGCTGAAGCAGCAGCAGGTCGTCCTGCAGCTATCACACTGAAACTCAACAACCTTGTTGACGAGCAAATGATCAAGCATTTGAGCAAGGCAGAGAAGAGTGGCGTGGATATCACGCTCATGATACGAGGAATATGTTCCATGGCATTGCAGCCGGAGAAAACCCATATACAGGGCAAGGCTTTGATCGATCGGTATCTGGAACATACCCGTGTGGTAAAATTCTACAATAAAGGTAAGCCTTTATACTTCATTGGTTCTGCCGATTGGATGTTACGGAATTTGGATACGAGAATTGAAGTAATGGTTCCTGTATTTGATGAGAAAATCCAATCGGAACTGGAGATGTTCCTGCAGGCACACTGGAATGATACCTCTTCATCGTTCAGCTTAAGTGAGGAGAATTTCAATCAGCGGTTGCAGACAGGGGAAGCTGACGAACCAAGAGCACAACGTGATCTGTATCTTTGGTATAAGAGGCAACTCGAGGAGGAAACATGAACAATGGTCCTTACTATCTATTGCTTGAAAAACCTGTAGCAGCACAGGCTTGGGAAAACGAATTTTTACCCTATCGTATTCAATTCAAAGAAAATGCTGCCATACTTGAAGGTAAAGTATTCCATGATCAGACTGAGATTGCGGAAGCAAGGTTGTTCACAGAAGACCTAAGGTTGGAACTCTTTCCTGTATCAGAAGACCTCGGCTTGTTGGATGGTTTATTGGTACTGCCTGCCTTTGCCAAGATTTGTAATAGCCCAATTACGGCATGGGCGCTACGCCAAACAAAGCATTTAGCAACTTTGCAGGACAAAATAGATGATGTACAAAATCTAAAGGATTGGCGAGAAACCCTCTGTAAACTGTATGTAATGTATTCTCTTTTTGCAAAAGCTGTTCCTAAAGAAGACAGGGAAGGGCAGATGAGTTTGATGAAAAAAATGCTCAAATCTGCTGGTAATTATCAAGATGCCATGGTCCTGGATAAGCTACTTGAAGAGCATGGATTTTCTTCATTGCAAGTGCAATTGAAAACTGCAAAGTATCAGAAGAAATTGCAATCAGTACTGAGTCCCACTTTTGTCACTGGGTTCAATACGCTTCTTGAAGAAAGCCGGTACGCAATATCTGGATACCATCCAAACGTACTGGTTGCCAAAGCCCATAGAAAACTCGTCAAGTCGGTGCATAAAGTACACTCCGCAAGGGATGTCCAAGCTCTTTCAAAAGTCTGCAAGCGTGTCAAAACCTTGATATCAATCTCGGAACTTGCAAAATTGCCAAAGAATAAAACTTTGATTTCTCTCGATCAGAGTCTCGACCGTTGGCATGATCTTATCCTTTTCCAAGATTTCCTTATCAAACAGAAAAAGCCATCAAAAGAAATATTACAGGTATTGGTCGATTTGGAGTTGGAGGTTCGGCAGGTAATTGGTGATTATCGTCATCTGAGTAGTGAATATTGGGAGGAGAAGGTATGACTACAGTGGCTGTGTACAGCATAAAGGGTGGAGTGGGGAAAAGCACCGTAAGTGTTAATCTCGCGGTTCTGGCAGCAAAAGCCGGGCAGCGAACCATTCTGTTGGATTTGGATCCGCTTGGATCCAGTTCATACCTGCTTTCTGTGCAAGCCAAAAAAAGTCATGATGAAAAGGCTCTGGTAAAAGGTGGAAAGGAACTCACAAAACAAATACAAGCTACTAAATATGCTTCTTTGGATGTTCTTCCTTCTTCTTTGGCCTATAAATATCTTTCGATTAAGTTTGATGAAAAAAAGAATAGCAAGCACCGTTTGGAAAAGCGTCTGGATGATTTAAGTCAGTATTATGACTTGGCAATCATTGATGCATCCCCAACGATGAGTTTGGTGAATGAGAACGTTCTGTATGCTGCTGACGTGTTATTAGTGCCTGTAGTACCAACACCTTTTGCTGTGATTGCTTATGATACGCTAGCCGAAGAATTAAAGAGAATGCAAATTCTTAAGCACAGAGTCTATGTCGCAGTTTCTATGCTTGATAAAAGAAAAAAATTACACATTGAAACAGCTGAGGAACTACTGAAACGTCCAGAATCATTGAAAACGATTATTCCATTTGCAAGTGAAATTGAAAAAATGGGAGAAAGAAGGGAGCCTGTGGTAGAGTATAAACCGAGAGGTAAAGGTGCACAGGCTTTTAAAAGTTTATATCGGGAATTGACCGTTCTTTTACGGGCTATACGAGATAGTGATGTGGCAGGTGATACTGCCCAAACGATTATAAAGGAGTAACCACGATGAGCAAATTGGTTGGAATCCTGACATCAGGAGGGGATACCCCCGGATTGAATTCGGCTATTCGTGCAGTAGGCAAGACGCTTCTCCATGCGGATGATTATACTTTGATCGGTTTTTTGGATGGCTATAGAGGTTTGATGGAGAATCGATTTGTTGAACTGAATGATGCATTCCTTTCAGGTATCATCACTCGTGGTGGAACTATCCTGGGTTCAAGCCGTGACAAACCCCATAAAATGCCTGTTGGGGGAAAGATCATGGACATGACTGATGTCATTGTTGAGAATTATCATAAGAACCATCTCAGCGGTCTTGTGTGTTTAGGTGGTGGCGGAACACAAAAGAATTCGTATCGACTTGCACAAGCAGGCCTAAATGTCATGACACTGCCTAAGACCATTGATAATGATGTCATGCATACCGATGTTTCCTTTGGGTATGATACTGCCATGATGATTGCAACCGAGGCTGTTGATAGACTCCATAGCACGGCAAGTAGCCATCATAGAATCATCATATTGGAAACTATGGGGCATAAGGTAGGCTGGCTGGCTCTTGGTTCCGGACTTGCCGGTGGTGCGGATGTGATTCTCTTGCCTGAGATTCCTTACGATGAACAGGTGGTAGCTGATGCTATTCTCAGAAGAACCAGGGAAGGCAAGAAGTTTAGTATTGTAGTCGTTGCCGAAGGGGCTATTTCCAAATCCATGGCAAAGGTTCTGGATGAGGAAAATGGGAAAGAGAAAGTTGAAGCGATGCTGAAGACAAGAACTCCCCAGCTTGCTGCAAAATTAGAGCAACTTACAGGACGTGAAACCAGGGTCACTATCCTTGGATATGTGCAACGTGGTGGAACTCCTACTCCGTATGATCGGCTCCTATCAACCTCACTTGGTACGAGATGTGCAGAAGAGATCAAGAAGGACAAATGGGGATTCATGATGGCATATCAGGATACTAAAATTGTTCCTGTACCTCTGGAAAAGGTAGCAGGTCCTGTAAAGTATATCCCGAAAAACCACTATTTGCTGGATAGTGCCAGAAATATGGGAGTTTGTTTGGGCGATAAATAAACATTTGTAGATAGTTAATACATAAGGCTCCTCAAATGATTGTGAGGAGCCTGTTTTATATAGGTTCTCAATACGGTATATTTACTAAAGAAAATTGAATCTAAGATAATAAAGTTAGGAATAAAAAATGAAAAATATTTTGGTGGTTGTGGCATGTGGAAGAGTGCATGGCAATACAGACAAACTTGCTGATTCATTCATTGCCGGGGCAGAAAGCGCAGGCCATCATGTAACCAAAGTCCATTTGGGGAATAAGACTATCAATGGTTGCTTAGGATGCAATGCTTGCAGATATGAGAAACCATGTATTCAAAAAGACGACATGCAAGAGATCTATCCGATCTATGATACGTGCGATATGGTTGTTATGGCTTCACCTTTGTATTTCTGGACCATCACAGCCAAATTGAAAGCATTTATAGAAAGACTGTATGCAACCTCAAAACAAGATGATAATCCACCTAAAGGCCGGTATGAAAAGTATGCTGAGAAAGATTGTGCGCTTCTTATGACTTCGGCTGATGATTTCTTCTGGACTTTTGAACAAGCTGTTTCTTATTACCAATTTACTTGTATTAACTATCTTGGATGGCATGATAAAGGATGTGTCTTGGCAGGTGGTTGTGGAGGTTCCCCTGGCAAACGAAAAATTGATGAGACTGACCATCTAAAGACTGCATTTGCATTTGGAAAATCTCTTTAATTTTGAAGAAAAGAAACCCAGCCAATGTTGTAAAACACTGGCTGGTACTACATTGTTCTCTTTACTGTAAGTCAAACATTTTATTACTACAGTACAAAGAGTGAAACAATCCAAATAGAAAGCATACAGGCAATACCCATCAATAGGGTTACCATTGTCTGCGTTTTATAGCCATCTTCTGGTTTCAACTTTCCAAAGTTGGTGACAACCCAGAAATATGAGTCATTTGCATGGCTGACTGTCATTCCGCCTGCTCCAATTGCCATAACAGTAAGAACTGCTGCCATAGGAGAGGTAAGTCCAAGAGCTGCCATCATAGATCCACTTTCTGCAATGCTACCCATAATACCAGCTGTAGTCGTAATGGCAACAGTTGAAGAACCTTGAGCAGATTTTAGAATTGCAGAGATAAGGAATGGGAAGAAAATACCTACAGCGGCCAAAACGCTAGCATGCTGTTGCATGTATTGCACAAAACCAGCGCTGGCTATGACTTTTCCTAACACACCACCTGCTGCGGTGATGAAAAGAATTGGACCAACAACTTTCAAGGTTTCTGTAGTCATCTCATTCAGATGTTTAAGCTGCTTGCGTTGACCAAGAAGCAGTAAGCCAAAAAGTACTCCAACCGTTAATGCCATGATTGGAGTTCCTAGGAAAGCAAAGAAATCGCCGGTAGCTCCGCTCCATTTCAATACTGATGAAAGGGAACCCATTGCCATACAAAGGATTGGAAGAATAATTGGAGCCAATGAGAGTAAGCCGTTGGGAAGATCCCCAAAGCTCTTAAGCAATTCATCATAATCCTGTGAATCACCGTCTTCTCCAAGATCCTCAGCACTTTTCACTTTTTTCCCGATGTAGTTAGCATAGAAATAAGCGACTATCAATGACGGGATAGAAATCAGAATGCCTATGATGATAACCAAGAACAGGTTGTCACCAATTCCCAAAGTACCTGCAGCAGCTATAGGGCCTGGAGTAGGGGGAATAAGAACGTGCGAGGTATATAATCCCGCAGAAAGTGCGACCGTCATTGCAACAGATGAGAACTCGGTTTTCTTACGTAAGGCTTTTCTGATTGGATCAAGAATGACAAAGCCGCTGTCACAGAAAACAGGAATCGAAACAACCCAACCCATGATTTCCATGGCGAGTTGTGGATGTTTTCGCCCCACGAGCCGAACAACCATCTCTGCTAGTTTTAAGGCTGCTCCAGTCTTTTCCAGCATGGTCCCGATCAAGGCTCCGAGTATAATAACAATACCTATGCTACTGAAAATTCCGCTGAATCCAGAACCTATAATACCAGGAATGGTCTTCAGAGGAATTCCCACTACTATGGCCAGTAGCAAGGATATTCCCATTAGGGCGAGGAATGGATGAACATTCCATTTGGAAATAGCAACGATCATTAATGCAATAGCAATTACGAATGTAATGAGCAAAACTATTCCAGACATTTGCGTAACCTCCTTAAGGTTTTTCTCCATGAAAGTATATCATGGTTACAAAAAAGCAGTATGAAAATTTACATATTTAGATTGAGATGGGACTCACTCAAGAAAAGATATTTCTCTTTTTAATGTAGGAATAAAAGCCTTTGTTTCTACCTAGAATTTCAATGCACAAATTAATCAATTTTTGTTTTCTGGATGAGATTTGATGTAAGTTAATGGTTGTGAAGGGTATAAAGAAACCCACACTGATTAGTGTGGGTTATCTAATTCTATATAGTGTAAGTGTTTCTTACTAAGAGCGCCCTACGGGAGTCGAACCCGCTTCTTCAGCTTGGAAGAAGCTCCATACGGTTTATCAATCGTTATTAGAAACTACTACAAAATATTAATATATAACAAGTTAGAAACATCCTAATTT
>QJZS01000046.1 GCA_003247345.1 Spirochaetales bacterium | reverse complement strand
TACTGGTGCATTATCAGAAAAGGTAATTCATTTTACTGGAGACGATTGGAAAGCTACACGGGTCCTTGGTCTCTAGATTTCTTTCTAAAAAGAAAAATTAAATTAATTAAAGCAAATGCAAACAACCGGATTCTTATCAAGAGTTCGGTTGTTTGCACTGTCCCCCAATTTAGAAATCAAACAAACCTGAAAATCTCATCAGATTGAAGGCGATAACCCACATAACCATAGCAATCAGGATATCGAGGACTTTCCAGGTGATGGCCTTTCGAAATAACGGAGAGAGCAGGGTGGAGCCATAGGAAAGTGAGAAAAACCAGAGGAAAGACATGAAAATTGCACCTAGTGCGAATAGATATCTTGCGTTGCTTGGGAATGTAGAGCCAATGCTGCCCAGCAAAACAACCGTATCTAAATATACATGAGGATTAAGCAGCGTAATTGCCAAAGTGGTAATAATGATTTGCTTTAGCGACGTAACATTTTGAGTTTCCGGATTCATTCCTTCTGTTATTCGAGTGGCTCTCTTCAGATTCAACACTCCATATATAAAGAGGAAAAGAGCACCCCCGAGTGAAGCAAAAGTAAGTAGAATTGGTGATTTCTCGATCACCGCACCGAGACCAGCAACCCCTAGGCTAATAAGTACGGTGTCGCACAGGGCACAAATGAGGGCAATGGTAAATCTGAATTGTTTTCGTATCCCTTGGGTAAGGACAAATGCATTTTGAGCCCCTATTGCAATGATCAAGCCAGCTCCTGTTGCTATTCCTGTAAAAAAAGGTAGTTCCATGGGAGAGAGCATATCTTGGATTTGAAAATTAATCCAATTAATAATTTTAATAAAACATTAATAATGCTAATATTACATATGATTGAATATAGATGGTTGGAAGCTCTCGGAGCAGTCATAGAAGCACAAGGTTTTGAAAAAGCCACGGAAATTCTTCACATTACTCAATCTGCTGTGACGCAGCGGATCAGACAACTCGAAGAATCAGTCGGCCAAGTTCTTATTGTCCGGACACAACCTCCTACGTTGACTGAAGCTGGATTACATCTCTTGGAGCACTATAAAAAGGTACAGTTGCTGGAACAGGAATACCTTCAGCAATCACAATCCGAATTGGGCGCAAGTAAACCAACGTTATCGGTTGCAGTGAATTCTGACAGTCTTGCTACTTGGTTTTCTTCAGTTGTGAAAACATATCTTGCAGAAGATAGAGGTTTTTTATATATCCGCTGTGCAGATCAAGAAGTAACCCATACCTTAATGACCAGTGGGGAAGTCATGGGATGTATCAGTAGCAGAAAGGAACCCTTTCGTGGATGTAAGACTGATTTCCTTGGGAATATGGAATACAAGTTCGTAGCCACAAGGCAGTTCGCTAATAGGTATTTCCCGACTGGTGTCGATAAAGAATCTTTTGGATCCGCTCCCAAAATGAATTTTAACCGAGATGACCGGCTGTTCAATAATTGGGCAGAACCCTTATTGGGAAATGTTGATGCGTATAAGAACAGTCATTTCATACCATCCTCCGAACAGTTTCCCTTATTGATACGGGAAGGGAAAGTCTGTGGAATGCTGCCAGCCGATCAATTCGAGGAATATAAGGAATCTTATAATTTGGTTGATCTTTCCATGGGAAAGCCTGTCTATGTTCCTCTCTATTGGCATCGTTGGAATATCCAATCAGAAGAGCTACAAGAGCTAACAGCGCTTATTCTGAAGGAAGCAAACTTTTAAAATATTTGTTTCAAAATTTGTGGAATTAATAGCAAGCGAATTTTCTGAACCTAAATACTCTAAATTTATAAGAAAATAGACAAATAATAATATATGTCTATTTATTCCATTGCTTGATACCCAACCAAGCGTTAAAATAACAAATGGTTGGGTAACATAGATATATACTCCGCCGTTTAAGGGTTTCTTAGTCTTGATAGAGTTCGTCAGTTTTTCCGAGTGCCCAAACGAGGAGGCTGCAAATGATACATAGACCAAAAGAAACGGGGATCGTTGTTCTTCTTACAATTCTCGTTATAGTACTTACTGTATCCTGTCCAGGGTCATCATATTCTGACGGCATGGTCACCATACGAATTGAGAATGCAAGTGCTTTCGAAGGAGCTACTTGTTATATCCTGTTTCAAAGCTGTGACTCTGCGTTCTCCACGGAAGGAGAAGCAATTATTACCGACGGCATTGCTGAATATCTAGTAAAAGCATCTAGTACGGATAATCCTCAGATATTCTCCGGCGGTGGCTGTTATTTTACTGAAATCTTGATAGACGTTGATGGAAGTGCAGGAAAAACGAACGAAATTGATTATATAAGCTCCGTACAGAAAGACATTTTTGTTGATGGTAATATAACGGTAACGTACCACTGTCTGGATGACTTTGATCTCCTGGATGATGAAAATTGTACTCCCGAATTATCAATCTATTACGGGGATCAATGGTTGGGAAGTTCAATTGATCTTGGTTCTGTCCTTATTAATTCACCAATGGAGTATACCTTTACTATAGAGAACGACGGATATTCCGACCTTAACCTTTCAGGTACCCCGATAGTAGAGCTTTCAGGTAGCAATTCAGACTATCTGACGTTAACAGCTTATCCTGATTCGGTATTATCACCAGACGATAGCACATATTTTACCGTCGAACTGAATGCCTCAGCTGAGGCTGAACTTGCTGTTACTGTTAGCATCCCGTGTAACTGTGGGGGAAGTTCTCCCTATGAGTTCACGATCAATTCCAAAGCAGTTGATCCTCCAGGGAAACTGCCAAAGACAGGACAAACTACATCGTATGCAACCGGTGATGACGGCGATTTGGAACGAGGGATTGTCTGGCCAGGGACGAGGTATGTTGATAATGCAGATGGTACTTTTACCGATATGTTGACGGGTCTCATGTGGGAAAGTACACCAAGCTCAACCTTACGTGATTGGGAAGCTGCAATACTGTATGCAAACAATCTCACTCTCGCAAGTTATACAGATTGGCACCTTGCCAATGTAAATGAACTATTAAGTGTATCGGATTTGGAAACCACGGTTAATACAACCAGAGATTATTGGTCATCAAATCTTTCGTATTCATCAAGTTACACCCAATACGGATGGGTCGTACAATGGAAACAAAAGATTCTGAAACGTGAAACTCCAATAAATTTTGCCACCAATTATGCTTGGGCAGTCAGGGAAACCGGTTCTGGTAGCATTGCAGTTGCGAAGACGGGCATGACCAGCAAATATAGAGATGGGGATGATGGAGACTTGCAATCTGGTATTGCTTGGCCGTCTCCTAGATTTTCGACGCTTGCTGATGGTCTTGTCCTTGACCTTCTGACGGGTTTGATTTGGATGAATGCTCCATTACAAACTTCAGGAACCTGGCAGACTGCTCTCACCTATGCCAATACTTTATCATATGGAGGATACAGCGACTGGAGGCTTCCTAACCGTAATGAGATGAGATCATTGATTTCCTACGGTACCACTTCAAACGATACCCGCCTTACAAGTATATTCAATGCAACAGTGCCCTCTGGATACTATTGGACATCCTCAACCTTTGCCGAGGATACGGATGATGCATGGATCATTAGCTTGGAAACGGGACATACCTTCAATGAAGTAAAGACTAATACAGGTCCTTATTGTTGGGCTTGTAGGGGAGGGGATTAGAAAAATCTTGAAGTTATGTCAAAAGTGGTCAATTATATGATTTGAGAATGTGGCATACCGTTGGTGTGTAGTGGGAATCTAGGTGATTTGAAGATAAAAAAATCCTCCTACAAGGTAGAAGGATGTAATAGATCGGGCTGGGCGGATTTGAACCGCCGACCCCATGTCCCCCAGACATGTACGCTAAACCCCTGCGCTACAGCCCGAATAGTATCGGAAACCCGACAGGAAGGAACCTTATCATGAAAGGGTCCTTGTGTCAATAAAAGGTATAATAGTAGTCAAAGAAAGATTTTTACAGTATTATTATCAATGATAATTTAACAAACGTCTTATGCTCTACGTAAACATAGTTGTACCTACTGTATGTGCAATGACGGAAAAGGAGTACCCATGGCACAGATGACAAAGTTGGCCTTGTCTCAATCATTGAAACAACTTATGGCAGAACGTACATTGGATAAGATCACGGTAAAGGAGATTGTGAATCGTTGTGGTGTAAATCGCCAGACTTTTTATTATCATTTCAGAGACATTTATGATCTTTTGGATTGGATGTTTGTAAACGAAGGAGAAGAATTCGTACGCAAATATCCTGCCGTTCATACCCGGGATGATGGGCAATCGGCCGTACGCAGTATGTGTATGTATCTAGCTGAGAACAAAACCATGGTCATCAATATTTACCATAGTCTTGGACGCGAACTTCTTGATCAGTATCTTTGCCGCGAAATGGCGAAACTGCTTCATTTGACTCTCAATGGCAGAGCCAAAGAGTTTGGCACTTCAGATGCAGATTTAGAGTTCATAATCAATTTCTATAAGCATTCCTTTGCTGGTGCCATGCTCGATTGGATCCAGGTAGGCTTGCCTGGTGAAGTGGAGGATATTGTGGATTTGTATGTTCCTTTGTTGAAAGGAACCTTTGATGCAATACTAAAACGCATGGCTTTGGCTCACTGATGTCATAATGGCTTGATGAATCGAAAACGATAGCGTACACTTACTTAGCGACCAGTAACAATTATTTTAGAAGAAGTGAGTAGAATATGAATCTATGTCTGGAAAGTAGAAAGAAGAGAATATTTAGCATCTTGCTGTTCTCCGTTATTCTGTTGTCTTCCGTTTCCGCGTATCAGTTCTCACCATTGGAACAATCTTTCGAGCCTTCAGGCGCTGAAAGTACTAAGACCTATACCATTGTCAATGATAGCAATGATTCTATTGCAATTAGTCTTTCGGCACTTATACGTGACCAGGATGCCGATGGTAACGAGTTGAACAAAGCTGCAGATGCATATTTCTCAATCGTCCCGAATAAGCTGGTTGTTCCCCCTCAGAGTAGTTGGGTGGTTCGTGTCCAATATCGTGGACCTCGAACCGTTACCAATGAGCTTTCCTTTCGTTTGAAAGCAGAGCAGATTCCCTATTCACAAGGGAAAAATAGCACTGATAAGGGGATGTTTAATTTTCTTTACATCTATACAACAAGTTTATACGTAGCTCCTTCCCGTGTAGTCGAAAATGTAGGAGTTCGCTCTGTTTCTCAATCGAGTTTCGATGATGGACAGCCGGCTCTTTCTGTTTCTCTTGCCAATTTGGGGACAGTACACCAATTGCTGGTTTCTGCAATTTTGGAAGTTAGAGATAGTAAAGGTAATACTGTGTTACTCCAAGGTTCGGATGCACTTGAAGGTATCGATGGAATGAACATTCTCGCAAAGAAGTCAGTTACGAAAAAGATTCCTTGGCCTGAGGGACTTTCTCGTGATGATGGGGTTACGTATCAAGCCACGATTAAATACTCAAATTAATAGGAGTCTCGCACTCTTTTATCCAGAAAGGTTTTTCGCATGAAAGTAGGACGTTTCGCACATGCAGTATATCTGGTTTTCTTGCTTGTGCTGACCTCTCTATTTTTATCTGCTTTTCTCTGGACTTGTTATAATTCTGAACCTACTTCAACTACACCCCAACCCCTGCCGCAAATTGCTGTTGAAAAACCTCAGGAGGAGGTTGTTGAACCTTCTCATATAGAGAGTGTGGGCGTTCCTCAAATGGATACCCCAGTACAAAAAGAAGTTGCAAGAGAGGTCATTGAACCCGTTGCTGAAGCAGAGGAACTTCCCCCTGCAGAGCAATTGATTTCATACCCGCAATTCCCCGGCCTTGGCTGGGATGAAGAAGTGCAACCTGTAGCAAAGGAAATATCCGTACCATCGACACCTTCTGTTCCGACTCCTCCCTATATTTTCGAACCGATGGTTTTGACCCAGGAGGAGTATGACCTCTATTATGGCACTCCTTACGAGGAAACCCAGTATTCTGATGATTTCTGGAATGACTTTGTCGTTGTCGGTCAGGATGCAACCATAACATACGATGATGGTATGTATTATCTCAGTTTGTATATCAACGACGAAGCGGTTGGCGATATAGAGGTTGAATTCTCCGGTGATACCAGATCCTTAAATACAAACGAACTTGCCCAATATATCGGCAGTTATATCACTGATGAATCGCACCAGCGAATTTTTGGGGATGGATTGGAATATATCTCCCTGGAACAGTTGAACGATAGGGATGTTGACGCAACGTATAATGAGGCTAAATTTGCCATCTATCTGGGATTCACCTTGAATGATATGCCTGAACGTACGGTCAGCGTCACCACTACTTCAATCAACCGAAGAGAGCAGTACAGCATAAGTGGTGCTATCAAACTGGATCCTGCCAAATTCGCCATGTCCAGCACCCTTAGCCTCTATGCTATGGCTGATTATGCCACAGATTTCTCTGCAATAAATCAGAAGTTATTCTCACTATCTGTTTCGAATAAAGTATCTACGCTTGGCCTTGGTTTCAATTTCTATTATTCCATTACTTCAACGTCTCCCTATTTGAATCCGGGAACTTGGAACGGTTTCTATGACTTTGTGGAGAGCAGTCATCGTCTCAGTTTTGGTAACGTAGGTACGAATGTAAGTAATAAGAGCATGGGAACGACCTCTAACTTTGGCCTTACGTTCGAGAAGAATTATTCCTATGGAACTGAGCAGGCTAGGGGCAACCAGTTCGAACATAGAATCGTATTGGTTGAACCATCAACGGTAAAAATTACGATCAACGGTGAGGAAGTATTCAGTCGGTCATTCCAAGCTGGTACCTATCGTTTAAAAGACTTCGTATTTACCCAAGGTGCGAACCAGATTAAAATAACGACGATTCCTGATGCTCATCCAGAGGATGAGGTGGTGGAATATGTGGATCTTGGTTATGACTATCGGCTTTTGGGCAAAGGCGATACCCTTTATGGATTTGGTTTAAGCGTACCTCGTGAGGTAGCTACCTCGAAAGTAGGGACGGTCAATATCCCCTGGTTGGATGGTGAATATCTTTCTTATTACCTAGATGCATTTACTGCCACCTATTACCAGCAGACTGGGCTTTCCAATACATTTACGCTGACGAGTGAACTAGCTTTCAGCCCTGGAGTGTTCAACGGTACCTTGAATGGGGTCTTGGCAACTCTGGTCGGTACAACGCAAGCTCAGGTAAGTCTTGGTTTGGATTCCGATAACGTCAACCCAGCAATCTCAACTACGTTGAGCCATAGGTACAGTGGTAAGCAAGGTTCGGGATTTGGAACGTTGAGTGGGACCCTGAATTTTAGTATTCCTGGACGTACATCTTCTGTTTCCTATTATACCAATACCTCACTTACCTTGGCCTATTCAGGAAAGATGTTTGATGCACTTCGATTCAGTCTTTCTGCAAATATGGCCTACAACACCAGCAATGATTATCCAAGCTGGGGTCTTACCTTCGCAACAGGATTCTCTCCGTTTACCGGCTTCTCTCTCAGCGGCTCCGTTACCGCAAGTGGTGCAGCCAGCGATCCGCTTTCACCGACTGTCACAGCCCAAATTTCGGGTAGTTTCTCATTCAGTCCGAAACTTAGCGCAAATAGCTCGACCAGGTTAGTATCCGGTACTCCATTCTTCAATGGAACATCAACTTCCTCTGTGGGCATGAGCTATAAGGCAACCAGTAATGATAGTGTAAACCTGTCACTAAGCGGGTTCCAATTTGATGATCCTCTCGATCATTCACTGATCGGAGTATGGTCGCATAGCGGTCAATTGTCTTCACTCACACTTCGGCATCAAATCAGCGATTCGTATCAGAATATGACTACCACATTGACCGCAAGTACCGCTTTTGCCTACGCCGATGGGGCATTCGCTATCGGGAAAACGATCAATGAATCCTTCTTGTTGATTAAGCCGGTAGGGGATTTGAAACATTCGGACATTTCTGTCGCCAGAAGTCTTGATAGCTCTCCATCAAATCTAATCCGTCCGTTTGGTAGCGGCTTATATAATTCACTTTCCACAAATGCAACAAATAGTGTGGTAGTCTTCAGCACTGGTTTGACTGAGTATTCGACCGGTTCTTCCTTTGTCTTTGAAATGACTCCAAGGAGCAGACAGTCCTTTGTTGCCAAGATTGATCTTCAACCGACCTTTACGGTGAGTGCCAAACTGCTGCAAGAAGACGGTACTCCGTATGTACAGTATTCTTCACCAGTTTATAAAGTCGAGCTGGATGATCAAGGGAATGAGGAATTGATTCGTAATGATCTTCTCTACCTATTCACCGACCAAGAAGGTCGATTCATACTCAGTGAAGTAGAGAGTGGTACCTACCTGTTTGATTTGCAAGTAGGGGATTCCTGGTATGCAATACGCTTCGTAGTTCCTGATATTCCAAGCGACAAACTAGGACTGGATAGAGTTTTGTTGTTAGAAGATTACCAGGTTGGTGACCCGACCTTCGATGCAACAATGGTTGTCAGAGATGCCTTTACCGGTGAGCAAGTGGGCAACGAACTTGATGCGTTCGGAACAACATTGGCTACCGGATATGATGCATTGGTCACTTTGCCCGTTGTAGAAAGAATTGATGAGGAAACATTCTGGACCATCATATTCCCACCATTTAATGAAAGCGACTTTGGATTTGAAACCTTTGATACAGATGGATTTGTGACCGAAGCTGACTATCAGTATGATGAAGCTACCTTCAATTCTTTGGTCGATGTGAATGCTACAGATTCTACCGCCCAACAGGTTGTAACAGCTGCTCCTTAGTTCGCTTGACACTATTTACTAAAAGTTAGACTATAGTCCAAAAGGAACTGCGTTATATCTAAAAAGGAAGTGATACCGTGCGTAGCGATATAATCAACGAGGTTTTATCCGTTGAAGATAGAGCACAACAGATCATTAGAGACGCCGAACACAAAGCCAGAGACTCTGTTTCCGACGCCCAGACAAAAGCGAATGAGCTTTTGCGGTCTTCTACGAAAGAAGAGCGTGAACATTATCGTGTTCTGTTGGAAAAAGCAGAAGAGGAATCTTATCAAGAGCTTACCTCATTTGAGGAAAGTCTGGACATGTCGTCCAATATTTCCCCTGATCAGATAATTCCTCTTGCCTCGTCGATTGTAGAGGAAGTTTGTAAAACTGATTTCGATACTATAGTGGATGCCAATGAGTGATCCGGTAGAACGCTATAGTTTCATCAACGCTAAATTGCGCGCCAAAATTGGGTTGATGAGAGAAAGTAAAATAATCGATGAGTTACTGCACGCCTCTTCGTTAGTAGATGCTGTAGCTGTGCTTCGTGATACAAAATATCATGAAGTTGCTCAGGCTTTCGATCGTACAGGTGATGTACAACAGATGGAATTGGTATTACTTCAAATGGAGATTGCCATGTATAGAGAGGTCGCCAAATTCCTAGAGGGCAATAGTGCGACCTTCGTGAACCATTTGTTGGGAAAAATAGAAATAGATAACCTGAAAAACTCTATCCGCCTCTGGTATAGCAGTATCATACGACAGAGACCCATCCGATATAGAAGTGAATATCTGTTTAAGGAAAAAATCCTCTCTCCGATTGATTGGACGGCTTTGATTAATGCGACCCAATGGGAAACTTTGGTCACATCACTGAAAGATAGTCCGTATTTCTCTATTATCAACTCATTCCAAGAACAAGAACTGCAAGAAAATGGATTATTTTCCATGGAGACGGCTCTTGATAGGTCTTGGTACGAGACTTTATTGGAGAATCAGCTCACATTGAGCGAAACCGACCGACAGGCTGCCTCTGCCATATTGGCAGTGGAAATCGATTTAAGAAATCTCCTTATGTTGGTTCGCTACGGATGGTACCATCATATGGAAGCAGATAAGGTCAGGCAGTTGCTCCTTCCTTGGGGGCGTGTTGTCCGAAGTGATGAAACTGCCGCCTATCTTGCCCAAAGCCCTCAGCAACGAAATCCTATCTCCATCATCAATCGATATTATCCTGGTTTAGAACAGGAACATATACAAGAAGACCGTTCGCACGTACATGCAGAGGAAGCCAGTATTTTGGAAACCTTGAAAATTGAGGAGTTTCTCTCTGATCGGAGAAAAGCTATGTACCAACGAATGCTTGCCTCTGATCCCTTTACTATTGGCCTTTCCTTGGCATATTTCTTTCTTTTCAAGGAGGAGACCAGCATGATAAAAGCGGTTTTGAATGGAAAGTATTATGGTTTTGAAGAAGCGTACCTCAGGGGGGTGTTGGAATGAATTTGTTTACCAAACCGATGAAACTACTTACTGCAGTTGTGCTGGAGCTTACCAGTGAAGCAGTGGTAAAAGAGCTTCTCCAACTGGGGGCTTTGGACTTCGTCCATATAAATAAGCTCGACCCAAAACAGATGGAGAAACTCTCCTTTCGTCCTAGTTCCATCAGTCGTGCAATGCTTCAGGATATTCGCCATAGGGTAGAAGCATTACTCAGACAAGGTCACCTTCCTCTTCCCACTAGTGATACTTTGGATGTAAAAAATCTCGAAAGACCCGATATCGACGCATATAACAGAATATTGAATGAGCTTACCACAAGTCTGCTTTCCCTCAAAGACAAACAAAAGGAAACAAACCAGTTGTTGATGGGCTTTGAAGAAATGCAGAGATACATTAAGGAAGAAAAAGACGAGTATCTGGACTTGCGAGTAGGCCAGGTAAGTAGGGGAAAGAGTGATGATCTTCAAGAGAAATTAATTGCTTTCGGGGGAATTCTGGAACCCATTGAAGATACTGACAGTTTTATTTCTCTTACCCTCCATCGTGATGTCTCGCAAGTGGATCCTTTGTTGGAAAAATTTGGGTGGCTTGAATCAAGCGATGCCCAACTTCAGCAAAGAGCTAATTCACTGATCAAGATAAAGTTAGAGAGTGAACATCAAAAAGTATTGAAAGATCGTGAAGAAATAGAGAAGCAGGTGGATGCAATTGTAGCTGAGCAACAAAGCCCATTGTTTGCCATTTGGGCTAATCTTCGTTTGAATGAACTGTCAGACCAGATAAAATCCTATTTTGCCTATACCCGAAACACCACACTGTTCTCTGGATGGGTTCCCGCTGATCAAGCAGGCGCAGTTGAGGCTGCGATCAATCGGGGTAGCGGAGGCCAATGTGTCATTGAATGGACCGATGCTAAAGAAGTCCCCAGACAGGAAGTCCCTGTAGCTGTTTCTACCTCCAAATTGCTTGGTCCTTTCCAGCGGATGGTCAACAACTACAGTACTCCTGAGTATGGGACGATCAATCCGACTATTTTCGTAATGATTGCCTATTTGTTGATGTTTGGCTTGATGTTTGCCGATGTAGGGCAAGGGTTTGTACTTTTGCTTATCGGTATAATAGGAAAATCCATATATAAGAAAAACCCTTTGAAGCCGGATGGCATGATCAGTCGAAATTTGACTGAATTATTGCTATATTTAGGCGCTGCGGCAATGGTTTTCGGAGCCTTGTTCGGCAGCTATTTCGGCCTCGGTTTGTTCCCTGCTATTTGGTTTAATTATGAGGCAGTAGTAGCTGGTGAAGCAGGAAGTTCTTCGTTGTTTACCAGCGTATACCAAATCTTAGGCCTTACCCTTAAGTTTGGAATGGTCATCATCTACACCGGATTGTTATTGAACTGGATCAACCTTTTCAGGAAAAGAGATTTCCTGAATATGATCTTGGATAAGAACGGAATCGTTGGTGGTGTGATATTCGGAACTGGTATCTATATCGGATTTGGATATGTCGGCAGCGGGTATAAGAGTTTTCCTTCCGATGCTTGGATAACTCCTGTTATGGCAACTTGTTTGCTGCTCCTCTTGGCACGTGGATTCATCAACTACTACATCAAAGTCAAAAAAGGTGGCGAAAAAGGGAATCCAGTAGGAGTGATTTTTGAGACAACCTTTGAATGGTTGATAGACGTCTTGGAAATATTCATTGGATATTTGTCCAATACCCTTTCCTTCATGCGAGTTGCCGGTCTTGGTATTGCTCATGCTTCTTTGATGCAAACATTCAGAGATCTTGGTGATACTGCAGGCGGAGTCGGTGGTATTGTCATTTTCCTATTAGGGAATGTGTTGGTTATAGCCCTTGAGGGACTGAGCGCTGGTATTCAGGCCTTGAGGTTGAACTATTACGAATTCTTCTCACGTTATTTTACCGGTAAGGGGATAGCTTATGAGCCAGTCGGGCTTAAAACCAACCCTTCGGTTGAGAGATAGTGAATTTTTTTAGGAGGGTCACAGTATGACCAATGTCGCATTTAAAAGAAAAGTTTCGATGACTTTCGCAGCAACGGCACTCTTGTTGCTTGCTAGTGGCTTCATCTTCGCTCCTGGCGCGTATGCTGCAACAACCACTGCTGCCAGTAGTGGAGGTGATCTGAACCTTGCTCTGATTTGTTTCAGTGCTGCAATCGCATTCGGAATGGGTGCCATAGGTGCTGGAATGGCAATCGGAAGAGTAGGAAGTGCCGCCATGGGTGCTATTAGTGAGCGTCCTGAAATTGCTTCACAGGCTTTGATCTTCATTGCACTTGCAGAAGGGTTGGTCGTTTTTGGTTTCATCACCAGTTTGATGATTCTTGGAAGGGCATAACCAATGAAATATTTTGTCATCGGTGACGAAGATACCGTCTTGGGTTTTACCTTGGTCGGGGTCTTTGGCATGCAGGCGACAAATGAACAACAGGCAAGACGTGCCTGGGACAAGGCGCTGGAAGATTCTGAAAATGGTATCATTATTATCACTGACGAAGTCGCTGATATGATCAGATCCACTGTGGATGCATACCTTTTCTCTGAATCATTTCCACTCGTTGTAGAAATCCCTTCCCCCCACACAAAGGAGGGGCGAACTGATTTGCGTACATTGGTTAACCAGGCGATCGGAGTATCTTTGTAGGAAGTGTTTTAATGGAAACAACTGACAACCGTTTGCTCTCTGGCATTTTAGAGCAGGCAGATGTAGCTGCAAAAAAAAGACTAGAAGAAGCTGAGAAACAAGTCCAACGTATAGAGGACGAAGTTCAGATCAAGGTCGAGAGAGAGCGGGTCTCGATGAAAAAAGAATTTGAACAAAAACTCAAGAACGTTGAGCTTCGAAAGCAAGTCAATATTGGTAGTGCGAAGCGCAAGGCGAGTCTCAAACAGATTGACCTGAGGTACCAACAGGTACTTGATCAGGTTCGTATTCTCTTTGATGCCGAAAAAGTAGCTCAGCATCTTCCAATGTGGATAGCAGAAGCGGCTGTTGGACTGGACCTGAAAGAGGCAAAAGTTGCCTCTAGTAAACAGTGCCCGGTAACTGATGAACACTTACAGAAGGCTGCAAAATTAGTTGAGAGGGCCACTGGTGCGGTAATTTATTTGCATCAAGATCCCAAACCGGTGCAAGGGCTTGGGGTTATCGTATCCTCTATGGACGATACGGTGTCTTTCAATAATCAAGTAGAGATTCGTCTCAGACGATTCGACCGTATCGTTAGGTCAATGATTCAGGAACATACATGAAAAAGAGAATAATTGGACGTGTCAAACGAGTAAATGGACCAGTACTCATAGTCAAGGACATCAAAGATGCCATGATGATGGAAATGGTTCGGGTTGGTGAACAGCAACTTGTAGGAGAAGTCGTCAAACTCTATGATGGTTTGGCTACCGTCCAGGTCTACGAGGATGCTACCGGAATATGCCCTGGGGACAACGTCTATGGAAGCGGAATGAGCCTAAGCGTTGAGTTGGGACCGGGCTTGATCGGAACTATTTATGACGGTATCCAACGTCCACTGGAGAGGTTGATGGAAGCTAGCGGGGCTTTTATTTCCAGAGGACTTTCCTTCGATGCAATTGATCATACGAAATCATGGGAATTCACTCCACAGGTGAAAGTTGGAGATAAGGTACATGCTGGCATGGTTCTGGGTACTGTAGAGGAAACCAGCAGAATCCAGCATAGAATTCTTGTGCCTCCCCATATGGAAACGGGAACCGTTGCTGAAATTGCTCCAGTAGGTGCCTACACGGTCGAGAATGAAATCGCTACTATTGCGCTTGACAATGGGAAACAAGAAAAGCTTACGATGATGCAAAAATGGCCAATCAGATTGCCTCGTCCTGTTGATTCCCGCCTTCCTTTGAAACAGCCTTTGGTAACAGGACTCAGAGTAATTGATTCATTATTCCCACTTGCAAAAGGTGGCACCGTTGCAATTCCAGGTGGTTTCGGTACCGGTAAGACGATGACCCAGCACTCAATAGCTCAGTGGTGTGATGCAGATATTATTGTATACATAGGTTGTGGTGAACGTGGCAACGAAATGACCGATGTACTACGCGAATTCCCTCAATTGGTAGACCCCCGTACGGGCCAATCCTTGATGGAACGTACCGTATTGATCGCAAATACTTCGAATATGCCTGTCAGTGCTCGTGAAGCAAGTATTTATACTGGTATCACCATGGCTGAATACTATCGTGATCAGGGCTATCATGTAGCAATTATGGCTGATTCCACCAGCCGTTGGGCTGAGGCTCTGAGAGAGCTGAGCGGACGTATGGAAGAAATGCCTGCTGAGGAAGGCTTCCCAGCCTATCTTCCAACCCGTATCGCCCAATTCTATGAAAGAGCAGGGTACATGAAAGCCCTTGGAGGAAGCGAAGGTTCCGTATCGATTATTGGAGCTGTAAGCCCTCCCGGCGGTGATTTTTCTGAACCCGTTACCCAGCATACCAAAAGATTCGTCCGATGCTTCTGGGGATTGGACCGCCAACTTGCAAGCAGTCGTCACTATCCTGCTATCAGTTGGCTAGATTCCTACAGTGAATACCTAGGAGATGTCCAACAGTGGTGGAATGACCACAGTGATGGGCTTTGGCACAAGCATCGTCAGGAAATTATGGATTTGCTCCAACGTGAAGTAAGACTGCAACAGATCGTAAAGTTGGTAGGTCCCGATGCACTGCCTGATACCCAGAATTTCATTTTGGAAGTATGTAATTTATTCAAGACTGCCTTTTTGCAACAGAATGCTTTTGATGAGATTGATCGTTTTTGTCCAGTACAGAAACAAGTCAAGATGCTCAGCGTGATCCTTGCCTATTATGAAAAAGGGTTGGAAGCGATCAACAAAGGCGTTCCGATGGTGAAAATCAGACGACTGCGAGCAGTACAGGAAATGGCGAGAATGCGCTTATCTGTACAAAATGACGACCTGGAAGCAATAGATAAAATTCAATTGCGCTTAGAACGTTCCATTGATCAGATTGGAGGTGTCTATGAAAACTAAGGGTGAAACCCTATTGGCTCAAGCTGATCGAAAGCTGCTCAGTGGAAGAGAATATCGTGGAGCTAGCCGTATCGACGGGCCATTGGTATATATGCGAAACACCCATCCAGTCGGGTTCGGTGAATTGGTTGAAGTCACAGCCCCTGATGGTAGCAGACGTTCAGGCCAGGTACTCGATACCAGCGATGAAGCCGTTGTTGTACAGGTTTTTGAAGGTACCGATAATTTATCTCTTCCTGGAACCGGGATGCGTTTCATGGGAGAACCGTTGACCCTACCTGTATCGGATCAGATGCTTGGACGAGTTATGAACGGCTTGGGTAAAAGCCGTGATGGGTCGGGTAGTGTACACGGGTTTGCTGAGCGTGATGTAAACGGCGAGCCGATCAATCCGACAGCTCGTGAATATCCAAGGGATTTTATTCAGACCGGAATTTCAGTTATTGATGGCATGACCACATTGATTCAGGGACAGAAACTTCCCATATTCAGTGGTAATGGACTTGATCACAATCAGCTGGCAGCCCAGATTGCAAGGCAGGCGAAGGTTCGAGGCAATGCTGGAGACTTCTGTATAGTTTTTGCTGCAATGGGTGTTAAATACGATGTAGCCCGATTCTTTATTGATAGTTTTGAAGAAACCGGTGTCATTGATAATGTAGCGCTTTTCCTTTCATTGGCTGATGACCCGTCCATTGAACGTACCATTACGCCAAAGACAGCTTTGACACTTGCAGAGCATTTGGCATTTGACAGAGACAAGCAAGTACTGGTCATCATGACCGATATGACCAACTACTGTGAGTCGCTTCGTGAAATTGGAACAATGCGTGGAGAGATTCCTTCCAGAAAGGGATATCCTGGGTACCTTTATTCCAACCTTGCTGAGATTTATGAGCGTTCGGGTAAAATAACCGGTAGAGCCGGTTCTATCACCCAGCTCCCGATTCTCTCCATGCCTAATGATGATATCAGCCATCCAGTCCCTGACCTTACCGGGTATATCACCGAAGGACAGATCGTATTTGAGCGTGGTATGCAAGCCAGAGGTATTTATCCCCCGATCAATTGTCTCCCTTCACTTTCCCGTCTTATGAAAGATGGAATAGGAGAAGGCATGACCAGAGCTGATCACCCCCACTTGGCAAACCAGTTGTTTGCTTCCTACAGTCATGTGAAGGACGTACAGAATCTGGCTTCTGTTATCGGTGAGGAAGAGCTTACCACCCTTGATCAACAATATCTTGAGTTTGGTACGTTTTTTGAGAAGAAGTTCGTAAGCCAACGTTTTGATGAAGACCGCAGTATTGAGCAAACCCTTGATCTTGGCTGGGAAGCTCTCAGCAAGTTACCCTCTGAAGAGTTGCAACGATTGTCTGATGAGGAAATTGCCGAACATTACGGCAAATAGGAGGAAGTTTGAATACGACATTAGCTCCTACCAGAAGCAATCTACTCAAACTTACAGACGATCTCAAATTTGCCGAGCTCGGGCATGACCTGCTGGATCAGAAACGTTCCATCTTGGTCGTGGAATTATTGACGCTTGTTGATCAGGCTGTCGACTATGAAGGACGGGTGTTCAAGGCTCTGGAAGAGGCGAGACTCTCACTCAGCGATGCAATCATGCAAATGGGCAGATTGCGAGTAGGAAACCTTGCCGGAGCAGTCAACATTGACTATTCGGTCGATTTGGGGTCGAGAAGGGTAATGGGTGTTCCCGTTCCCAAGGTTGAGACCAGCTTTACTGATCATAGTCCTTATTTCAGCAGTGAAGATACGAGTATTCTCAGTGAACTTTCCATCGACCGGTATCGTACGACATTGCAATTGATGGGCCGTCTTGCTGAGCTAAAAGTATCCATCATGCGCTTAGCCCGAGAGGTGAAAAAGACCATCAGAAAGGTAAACGCATTGGAGAAGATCGTGATTCCGGAAAATAAGGAAACCATAGCTTGGATGCGTTCACGTATTGAGGAACAGGAACGAGAGAATTTCATCCTGCTCAAGGTTGTAAAAGACAAAATGGAACAGGCCAAAGTGCAGGTACAGGCTTTGACCACTTCAGTAGATGATGATACGATAAGGTCACAGGGAGGTTTGCATGGGAGTTCCGTTTAAACGAATCGTCGTATATCTTGATGGTTCAGAAAGTTCAATGAGTGCCATAATGTATGGCATCAACCTGGCTAAGGAACATGATGCAAAACTGACTGCTGTATACGTTGTAAATACGCGGGCTCTGAGTGAATTGGTCAAAGCCGGTATTTTTGTTGCGGTAGAACGTGACGAGTATCAACGTGATTTGCAGCAGGATGCAGACAGGTATCTCAAACATGCCTCCCATCTGGCCCAACAGAAACAGGTGGAAGTAGAAACTGTAAAGTTGGAAGGCACCGTTCATGTAGTGATGAAAGAACTTTTGAAGACTCAAAAGGCTGATTTGCTGATACTCGGTGGTGTAACTGATATTCGATCCCGGCGAGAAGAACTTGCCAGCGAAACTGATAGAATGATGCGCACTTCTCCATGTCCTGTATTGGTTGTCAGAGATGATGACGATATCTGGCTTGAGTTTGAAGCGTAAGGAGCTTTGCATGAATGTACTGGATGTATTGGACAAGAACTTGGTAAAAGTGCCTTTGATGCACACGGACAAGAATGGTGTTATTTCTGAGCTTGTCGAAGTAATTGCCAAAGCCAAGGGGTATTCAACACAGCAGTTTGATGAGGTCTTGGATGCAGTCATGGAACGTGAGAGTCTTTGCTCTACGGGAATTGGCAACGGCATTGCAATTCCTCACGCCAAATCGGATGCAGTTGAGCATGTTTCCCTGGTCGTTGGAATTAGCCGATTGCCAGTTGATTTTGATTCTCCTGATGGGCAAAAAAGCCGAATATTCTTCTTGGTTCTTGCGCCTAAGTCAGAAGCCTCTGCACATGTTGAGCTATTGGCATCAATTGCCCGCAGCTGTACCAGTGGCATCTTTCGAAGAATGTTGGAGCAAGCAAAGGATAGTGAGGAAGTAGTTCATTTGTTCATGGAATAGGTCTTCACAGAATCAAAGAGTAGACGAGGCACTTCTTACAAGAGGTGCTTTTCTATTACCTATAGAAAAAAAGAGCGGTGGATAATTATCCACCGCTTCTCTATCGCTTTATTGACTATGATTTAACGTTTATTCGCATAGGAATAAATGTTCTTCATATCCTCTTTCTGCAATACTTTGAAATCCCCCAGAGTTCGTCTGCCGAAGAACGTTGCCTTCTCAGCCATTTCTTCGATTTGTGCATCAGAAGGATTGACGCCCAATTCTTTGAAATTAGTAGGCATATCGATACTCTTGAAGAATGCTACCATAGCCTCAATGGCTTTTACAGCATCAGAAGTGGCATCGGAAGTACGTTTAAGTCCAAACACTTTTTCACCCAATTTAGCAAATCTTTCAGGATTTTGGCTGAACACATATCGTGCCCAACTATCCCATATAGCTGCCAAACCAGCTCCATGTGCGACATCGAACATTCCGCCAACTTCATGTTCCAATTGGTGGGGAGCCCAGTCTCCACGGCTGCTGTTGCCCATTCCTGTCAAACCATTATGGGAAAGACTGCTAGCCCACATGATGTTTGCACGAGCATCGAAGTCTTTTGGATTTGTTTTTAATACTGCTGCTTCTTTTACAACTGTTCTGAGCAAACCCTCAGCGATTTCATCGGTGAGTTGCATTGCAGAACCACCTACGAAATACCTTTCCATGGTGTGCATCATAATATCAACTGCACCACACATGGTCTGATACTCAGGGAGTGTGTATGTCAATTCTGGATTCATGACAGCGAATTTGCAGCGGGAAGAATCATGATTGAAACCTCTTTTCAGGTCGCCTTCTTCGTTCGTGATTACCGAAGAACTGCTCATTTCACTACCAGCGGCGGCAATGGTAAGTACGGTACCGACAGGATAGCATCCTTGGGGCACGCGTTTTTGGTCATAAAAGTCCCAAACATCCCCTTCATTGAACAGTCCGTAACCAATAGCTTTTGCAGAGTCAATAGTTGAACCTCCGCCTACAGCAAGAATGAAATCGACACCTTCCTCTTTGCAGAGTTTGATACCTTCATATACCTTGCTGAGTCTTGGGTTGGGGACAACCCCTCCAAGTTCTACATAGGAAATGGCTTGTTCATCCAAGGAAGCCTTTATACGGTCAATCAAACCGGATTTTTTTGCACTTGCTGAACCATAGTGTAGTAATACTTTTTTGCAACCCTGTTGTTTCACCAAGGTTCCAACTTGACTTTCCGCATTCTTTCCAAAAACTACTTTGGTGGGGGTGTAATAGGTAAAATCTGCTGTCATATTTCCTCCGATATCAATAGCCGAGACTCTCCCCGACAATGAGTACTTTCATTCTTCCTTCGATTTGCTGATGACTGAATACTACGTAGTTGGAGCAAATTGTATGCTCGCAAGCTCCTGCTGGAAGAGCCATCAAATTATTTACATCACATTTTGCGCTCATACATTTACCATGTTCTGAGCAATATGTTCCTTTATTGAGTCTAATAGCATTCGCTGGAGCTGCAATTTGTTTGACTCTCAAAATGGCACTTACCAAATCCGGGACGATCTTATCCCACGAAACAACCAGTATCACCTGCTTTGGACCATAGAGCATTGCAGCTACTCGGTTTGAGTTCCCATCTACACAATAGACTTCTCCATGTTCTGTAATGGCATTGGCACTCGCAAGATACGTATCCGACATTAAGCTTTGGATCAGGACGGTCTCTATGCCTTTTTTGTCCAAGCTTGGATCATATCGATCCAGGAATGTATAGTCGCCATTTCTCAATAATTCGAGTACCCCTGCTTCTGTAAGGGAAACAGATCCTCCGACGGCGACTTTTTCTCCTTTTGTCAACAAGGTTTTCAATGTTGGAACAACCTCAGAAGCAGTGGCGATGAATTGAGCTTCTATATTGTTCTTCTTCAGGGCTTTAATGGTTCGTTCGACCTGCAAGTCGTGGTTTTTTCTGAGGTGTGCATCCATGATTGTTCTCCTTGCCTTGTAGCATATCCAATACTGTTCTGCTTTACAAGGACACATAGGATTTCATTTACAATTGCATTGGCGATTCAAAGGCCTTATTGTTATAGATAAAGAGGAACCTAAAATGTATATAACATTCTTCGGCGCTGCACAGCAAGTTACAGGAAGTTGTACCATGGTGGAAGTGAACGGCAAGTACCTGCTTGTCGATTGCGGCTTAGCCCAAGGTAACGACGAAAAAGAATCCGGACAGGAACTTCCTTTTGATGCAAAAGCCATAGATTATGTGTTGTTGACACATGCTCATATTGATCATAGCGGAAGAATTCCGCTACTAACGAAAAATGGTTTTGAAGGTAAGATTTTCTGTACTTCAGCTACAGTGGATTTGTGTGAGATCATGCTTGCCGATAGTGGACATATCCATGAGATGGAAGCTGAATGGAAAAACAGGAAGGCTACAAGGGCAGGCAAACAATCTGTAGAACCTTTGTATACCGTAGAAGATGCTCGTGCTTCCATGCAATTTTTTGAAAGATGCGACTATGAGCATATCTATGAGATAGATGGCGGCATAAAGGTACGCTTCAATGATGCCGGGCATTTGCTGGGATCGGCTTCCATTGAACTTTGGTTGAATGAGAATAAAGAACATCGTAAATTGGTATTCTCAGGTGATATCGGGAATCTCGACCAGCCGTTGATAAAGGATCCTGATTATATTGATTCCGCTGATTTTGTTGTGATGGAATCCACGTATGGCAACAGGGTTCATCAGTTGCCTCCAAATGCTGTAGGCAATGCAGTCCCGACCAGTGTCAGGGCACAGGAATTAGCTGAAATTATAGAACGTACGTTTAAAAGGGGAGGAAATCTTGTTATCCCTTCTTTTGCCGTCGGTCGTACTCAGGAAATTCTGTATTTGCTACGTGTTATTATTGAGAAGCATCTTTGCCCCTCACTGAGGGAAATCCCAGTCTTTGTTGACAGCCCTCTTTCGGTGAAGGCAACTCAGGTATTCGCCGGAAATCTGTTTGGGTATATGGACGAGGAGACCATGGAACTGGTGAATAAGGGGATTAATCCTATTATATTCCCCTCCTTGGTTACCATCACGGATGTGGAGGCTTCAAAAGCCTTGAACAGCCGACAGGAAAGCTGTGTCATCATCAGTTCAAGTGGTATGTGTGAAGCTGGAAGGATCAAACACCATCTGAAGCACAATTTGTGGAGAAAAGAGAGCACCGTGCTTTTCAGCGGCTATCAAGCCGGTGGTACACTCGGACGATCCATTTTGGATGGAGCTCGTCATGTCACAATTTTTGGTGAGCAGATCGATGTTAAATGTGAGGTGTGTGAACTTCACGGCATCAGCGGACATGCTGACCAGAAGGGATTGGTGAAATGGATAACCAGTTTCAAACAAGAACCCCAGCGGGCCTTCATTGTCCATGGTGATAAAGAAGTAGCACCTTGGTTTGCTTCCTTTCTAGCCAGGACATTGGGCATCAAGACCTATGCCCCGAAGGTATTTGATCGATTCGATCTCCTCGACGAAGCAGCACTTCCTGTTGCAGAGGCGATGGAAGAGATTATGTTGCCGTACCTGAGACAACTTTCCGAGGCGCTTGCTGAATTGAAGAAGCAAGAAGGGACGTTGAAGAACGTGGTTGATCGAATGGAAAAGGAAGGGCAGGCGAAAAACCTGGAAGAGAAAAAAGCGTTGCGACTGACCAATGCCATCAATCGCTTAGCCAGTGATCTGGAATATCTGAAGATCAAATGGGGTGGGGATATCGATTAAACAAGTGTCTTTCCGAAAATACAACCCCAACTTTGTTGTTCGAGTATTTTGAAGCCCATACGTTCATAGAATCCGTAAGCTCGGGTGTTACGGCCATCCACTCCCAAATGGATGCCTGTAGCACCCTTTTCAAGAACGGCTGCAAAAAAGGTTTCCATGAGACTTCGTCCCAACCCCTTACCCTGTAGGTTGGGTAATAGATTGATATGAAGATGCGCTGGGTACCCAAGGTTTTGCCATATTCCCTGACCAGGGCCTTTGAGCAATATCTTTACTACCGACTCTTCTGCATCACTTTTGAATTCTTTGTCCTGTTTGTAATGTTCCTGAAGTGGGGGAAGCCACGTCTCCTGTACCCATGAGGTGAACGAAGCGGTATTACTTGTTCCTGTTATATAACCTGAAGGCTTTCCCGTTTCATCCAAAGCGACAAAGCAGAGATCTGGTTCCCAGAAAAAATACGGAGCTGCATAGTAATGTCCCACACACCAAGGGTCATTAAAATATGGGGTTCCATCGAGTCCTGCAAATGCAGTTCTCAAGCAAATTGAATATAAATAGGGGATATCTTGTGGTAAAGCCTGTCTGATGTTCTGCATCCATGTTTCCTTTCTTCTCATACAATATAACTGAAATGAGAATTTCTCAATGAAGAAATTTTATTGTCTAACTTGTTGAGGTAGTTTTAGTTAGTATTTTGACGAAAAAATATATAAAAAAAGTGCTGGACAAAAGATCATATAGGGTGTAGTATCCCATCTCGTTCGGCCATGAGAACAACGACTGATAAATCATCCTAGAGTGTCGCTCGATACTTGACGAAAATTGAACATGTCGGTTACTCTGTAAGAACCCCCCTTTAAAACGGGGCTGGTAAAATTGATGCGGAAATCGCTCGATTTTACGTGATTATTGAAAGTATAAAGCGTAGGGAAGAATAGAGAGATTGGAACAGTGGAAGACCACGAGGATGGGCTTCCCAGTCAATTCAAGAAAAATGATGAACGATAGTGAATAAAAGCTACGTTCGTTTGCGAGAATTACAGGGAGAACTTGAAAGTTTAAGTTGAGCCGGGCCCTCGGGCCCGGAAATGCTATAACGGAGAGTTTGATCCT
>QJZS01000017.1 GCA_003247345.1 Spirochaetales bacterium | reverse complement strand
TTATATCTTTAATAAGAAAAGAAAATCTCAAAGCCCATATTTTTAAATATTCATTCAAATTTCTGTTGAACCAATTGGCTTAAATCGCAAACTAGTTTATACCTCAGCTTGGGGAAAATCAGATGAGAAATAAAGAGTGGGAACCAAAGCTATTTACCCTTGTGAAAGAAGGGATACAACAGCAACAGATAAAGAAGGATATCATCAGCGGTATCATCGTTGGAGTGATTGCACTTCCGTTGGCAATTGCTTTTGCAATTGCTTCTGGAGTATCACCGGAAACAGGACTTCTAACCGCTATCGTGGGCGGCTTGGTAGTCTCTTTGTTCGGAGGCAGTCGTGTTCAGATTGCAGGTCCTACCGGAGCATTCATCGTTATCATAGTCTCCATAATCAGTTCGTATGGAATTGAAGGATTATTGATTGCAACGTTCCTTGCAGGAATCATGCTCATCCTCATGGGGTTGTTCCGAATGGGATCTCTCTTGAAATACATTCCCCAAACCCTTATTACAGGATTCACTGGAGGAATTGCAGTTATTATCTTCACCACTCAGATCAATGACTTTCTTGGACTTCCTGGAAAAAGCATCCCCAGTGAATTTATCCATAAACTTATTTATTATTTCAGTAATCTTGGACAGCTTAATCCATGGGCTTTGGGTACTGGCTTATTCACCATTGCTATGATTCTCCTTATCCCTCGCATAACAAAAAAAGTCCCTGCAGTCTTTGCCGCCCTAGTACTGGTTACCATTTTAGCTACAATCTTTAAAATCCCCGTTGAGACAATCGGGGATAGATTTGGGGCGATCACCTTCCAAGTACCTCATATCACATTCTTCAATATTAACCTCGAGACAATTCAGACCCTACTCCCTGCAGCCTTCTCCATCGCATTGCTCGGAGCACTTGAGTCACTGCTTTCTGCTGTCGTTGCCGATAGTATGATCGGTGGACACCACCGTTCCAATGTCGAATTGATCGCCATGGGGCTAGCCAATACTTTGTCCTCTCTGGTCGGAGGTATTCCTGTCACGGGGGCTATTGCAAGAACTGCAGCAAACGTCAATAACGGTGGCCGTACCCCAATCGCCGGTATCGTTCATGCCATCACCCTGCTGATAATCTACATGGTTGCAATGCCTATCGTACGGTTCGTGCCAATGTCTGCATTGGCAGGTATTCTTATCATCGTAGCATGGCGCATGAGCGAACCTCATGTCTTTATTAATAGTTTGAAAATCAACCGTTACGAATCCTTGGTTTTATTGACTACTTTCATATTGACGTTATTAACAGACCTGACCATTGCAATTCCCATCGGGTTCATACTTGCAGTCATTCTCTTCATGAAAAGAATGTCAGACGGAGTCGAACTGAACCCCATGATGTTCTCCAAAGTAAATGACCAAATGATTTTTTCCCAAGAACTCGGGGAATACGATAAGAGAATAAGAATCGTGGAGATCAATGGACCAATGTTCTTCGGTTCGGTTTTTCATCTCATGCAATTGGAAAACAAACTAGCTCCAGGATATAAGTATCTCATTCTACGGTTCCGTTACGTCCCGATTGTTGATTCCGATGCACTGGCAAAAATTAAAATCATGCTTGCCGACATGAAACAAAAGCATGTAAAGGTTCTCTTCTCAGGACTAAATGAAACCCTTACTGCCAAATTCTTAAAACAGGAAGTAGTGGACGAATCTGTCATTTTCCCGAACATCACAGAAACGTTAAAATACTGCCACGACCAATTGAAATAAAGAAAACTAAATAAACCAATCTTTTATATTCCTCGTCTTACACTAAGACGAGGATTTTTATTGTGCTCTTACGAAATACCACCTCAAAGAAAGAATGTAACCTTGCCATTAGTCATCCTGTTTAATATGTATAGAAGCTTGCACAAAACATGCTTCGAGAGAATATGTGTGTACCTAAGGTGAGGGAAACACCTAAGGGGGCATATTGAGACTCATAATTCTTCAAGGAGCAACAAAATGCAAAAGAAATTGCATCGTACAGTCATGGCCATTCTAGTGTTGGTAGTACTAGTCACCATCCTTGCAACAGGATGTTCTGCCGCTGAGACAGGAACTATTAAGCTGAGTATTACAGATGCACCACTAGTAGATGCATCAACAATTCAGGGTGTTTTCGTCACTATCACGTCGATAGAATACAACTTGGATGATACTTGGATTGAAGATCCTGGTTTTGTAGGACCTCAAACATTCGATCTGCTCTCTTTGACAGGTGGTACCGTCGAACTGCTTTCAAACACTGTATTTAGTTCTGGTAATGTGAACCAAGTCCGTTTCATGGTTGAAGCACAGGCAGCAGGTTCGTCTGGTGATCCTGATCCAGGATGTTACCTCCTCGATACAAGTGATGTAAAGCATGAACTCTTCGTTCCTAGTGCCTCTGAAACAGGATATAAAGCTACAGGTACTTTCACCGTCCCAGTCAATGGAGAAGTAGAGATTACTGCGGACTTTGATGTCCGTAAGTCAATACATCAGAGAAGTTCTGACGACGCTTATATACTCCAGCCTACAATCCGCCTTGTGGTGAACAACCAAGCAGGAACAATTTCAGGAGACTTTACTGATAATACGGGAAGCCTCTACGACAAATTCGTCATCTTCGCATACGAAAGTGGTGACTATGCAGATTCAGAAGCTGTAGACACGGGAGATAGTCCATTATTTGAAAATGCTGTTACTAGCGCCATAGTTGATTCAGGCACGTACACACTACCCTTCCTGGCAGCAGGCAGTTATGATCTCATTGTGACTGGGGTTAGTTCTGATGGCACCTATACGGTCCTTGACTCAACAACCTATGCGAGTGTTGACGTGGTTTCTGATTCAATAACTACCCAAGATATCACGGCAAATTAAATTGTCTGATTTCTAGAAAGAAAAAGACATGGGGGCCGTTGCAAAAGTCTGAAAGGATTGGAGCTACGGCCTCTTTTTTCTGATAGCAACAAAATACCTTACGGGCAATTTAAAAGAATTATCCAACCAACTCATCGTCCCATACAAACGTTCTTGTCAGATTGTTGAAGAATGACCATTTACCTGTGAGATGGCGAAATCTTCCAGCAATGATACCTGGGCTAACAGAAAGTTGCTCTGCAAGATCAAGGATCTCTTGTTTAGACACGAGGTTGGCAACAATGGCATTGTATTGTTCCGGTAGCAACATATTGGCAGCGAAAGAATCAGCTTTCTTCTCTTGGATATCCTGGCTTTTATCCTCAGCAATATAGAGTCTTTTCTTTTCGCCATGGAGAATATGATAGGCTTCATGGAAAAAGGAAAACCAAAATAGATCCTCAGATTTTCCTCGCAGATTGAGCAAAATCATAGCTTTGGTGGGAGACAACCATTTTGATGCGCCGTTCCAAGGAACTTTTTTGAACTCCTTTACCAATGATAAGGCTACCCCTGATTGGGCACACATTGATTGCATTTCTGGTATAAATATCTGTGGTTCTTCTCTGGTTAAGGTTCTAATTTGTTCCAATGCATTTTGAAATGATTCTGCATTGTAGGTAGCACAATCAATTTCTTGAGCTTGTAGCTCACCTATCCTGATCCATGCTGAAGCAGCACCAATATTGGTTTCAAAACAATCTGAACGCTTTGCTGCTACTCTTGGATCAAGCCAAATGTCTTTCCAAGCATCAACATTGGCAACACCATAAAAGCTTAAAGCCTCACCAACCATTTCTGCTTTGGTTACAGGCTCATCAATCATTCCACGGGAAATAAGCTCACCAGTGGGGATATCTGTCAACCAATCTTCATTTTTTCGGAGCTCTTCAATTTGCTTGATTTTGCTGAGTTGCTGTTGATATTGGAGTTCTAAGTTATTCCAAAATTGTGCTGCAATACCAGTCACCATTTCCAATCGATTAGCTGTCTCATAGGTAATGGGTTGTGTTCCTTTGATAATACGAATAATTGTTTGTTCTGTTAATCCTATTCGTTTTGCAAATTCCTTTTGCGTCATCGACAAACTTTCGAGCACTTCCACCAAGGTTTCACCAGGAGCTACCGCATAGTCAGGGTTAAATGAATACTTTCGTTTAGCTTTAATTTTCGCATTCATTGAAAACTCCTCCTTTGATTTTTACTGTCATGGGTATCTTGAATAGCAATTATTTCGATTTCGGTGACCAGTGCCTGATCGATACCTCCATCACTTTTTAAAGGAATCGGCTCGTTCGCCGGAACGAACAATAAGCGATATGGATGTAAAAGGTCTACTGAAAACACTCCACCTTGGTTGATTAGTTCATGACACCTTGGAGGAGGAAGATGTGAAACATTTTCCAAAGTTTCCGCTGCACTGAGTTCCATGAGACGTTGTTGCAGCTTCCTACACATATTTTTCCCAAAAGCTTTGTTCATCTCTCTTGTTTCTGAACATTGTCGCTGTAATTGCTTCGTTTTAAAATATAATATCATTCAATACACCATGTCAATATTATGGTTAACATAATATGTTAATCATAATACCATTGATAATAAGCAAAGTACAGGATTATTACAAATTAAGTATCTTATGGTTGTAGGGGAAAATAAAAAAACTTCCCACAGAGGGAAGCTGTAACATTAGCAATCTTTCCTCTCAAAGAGCATGAGAGGAAAGTTACTTTTATTTCTTGAATATTAAATTACTTACCTTTACGAATCTCATCCAAGTAGCTGTACACAGTAACGGTGGAAATATCCAAAGCAGTAGCTACTTTCTCAATGCTTCCTTTGATTAGGAATACGCCCTTTGAATCCAGGAAGGAGATGAGCTCCAATCTCTTGGTCTTTGAAAGCTTTTCTTCTCCAATATCTTTGAAAACACCGTCAACGATATCATCCAATACCTGCACAACATTGCTGATAGTATCTTCTTCCTGTACAGGGTGGGCTGGTACATCGCTATTGATAACATCCTGAATAAAATTACTGAAAGCTTCAAATGCGGAAACATCCAAATTGATGCACAAGGCACCAATAATTCGTCCTGATTCGTTTCTAATAAGACTGGTACTTGATTTGATTTTCTTCCCTTTTTCGGTCGCAAAAACATAATTGCTTCGATTGTCATCTGACAATTCGGAAGAAAGCAAAACATCTTTGATAAGATGGTCAAAACTCTGTCCAACGGTACGCCCCGTCACAGAGTTGTTTGCTACATACACGACAGAGTGCTGAGGATCTGCAAGGTCATGCAAGACAACCTCACAACTATGACCGAAGGTTGCGCTAATCATTTTGGCAACTGGGATATATTTCTGAATTTCCTTGTCCACTTCAATTCCTATTTTCTTATAATATATATACGAACTAATATTGTCCGCCCCCAATGATACGTTGGGCTTCAACAAATGTAAAGGCACTTAAAGCCATAGAACAAACCTCTATTTCGATTTCCCACGACAATCGATGGGAACCTTCCCTACAATTTGGTCTTTCGACACTAAAATAGCCTCATCATACAGATTTACCGTTGGGCAAATATGGCTGGGAATAACTTCAATTTTGTCCCCCAAATGTATGCTTTTTGAGAACTCTTTGTCCATGATAAGCCCATGTTCATCAAACAAGCCTGCGATATTGGTACTCTTCGTACCTTGTACAAAACCAAATCCATGCGTTGCACAAATTCCCTCGGCTCGGTTTTGGCTTACCAGAGCCTTCGCCCCTGCATCTAGCACCACCCGCTCTTCGGTAGGCTTGGAGATTACACTGGTCAACACGGTTGCTGCACAATGAGACAAATCCTGTATTGCATTGGCTTGACCTAAGTCAAAAAACACATAGGTACCTACCCGTAATTCGGTAATTCCTTCAATGAAGGCTCCATTCATCACAGAAGGCGTTGCTCCAATACTGACTACATCCATCTGAGCTCCACGAGTTCTAGCCATGTCTGCAGCGCGAAGTGTGCGAACATATGCATGTTCTGCCTTCGCCACGCAGTCTTGTTGATCTAATGCCTTGTAGGTATGACCTTCGTGTGAAAAGATTCCCTTGAGTGTTACCGTAGGTTTTGTAAGCGCATAGTCCACTAATTTCTTCAATTGGTCGTCTGTGATGACTCCACTACGATTCTCCCCTACTTCATATTCAATAAGTATTTCAAGAGGCTTTTCCATGTCTTTGAATACACTCTCGATCTGGTCTATCTGGAACGTGCTATCGATTCCGACCTTGATACTATTATCAGAGTGCAAGGCTTTCAAACGCTTGTATTTGGATTCACCGACAATCTCGTTAGCAATGAAAATATCCGATATCCCTGTAGCAGCCATTACCTCTGCCTCTCCAATTTTGGCACACGCGATCCCTTTGGCTCCCGCTTCAATTTGCTTCCATGCAAAATAGCTCATCCTATGAGTCTTTATATGAGGACGTAATGCTACTCCCAACTTGTTTGCTTTATCCTGCATCATTTGGATGTTTTCCAACGCTTTATCCACATCAATAATGAGGGAAGGAGTATCAATTTCTGAATAGAATGATTTCAGGGGGCTACCTCCGATGGATATTAT
>QJZS01000195.1 GCA_003247345.1 Spirochaetales bacterium | reverse complement strand
TATAGGGCCTGACCATGTCGGCAAAACGGAGTGCTTCATCAACAGACCATACTTGGTTGGCATCTACGGCAATTCTGATATCTGGACCGACTGCTTCGCGGACCATTCTCGTTCGCCTTTCGTCACGCTCCATATTTTGGCCCCAATCACTTCCTACTTTGAACTTGATTGTTTTATTGCCTTCCTCGACGTAGCGAACCATGTCTTCTACAAGATCCTCGTCAGAGGATAGGAGGGAGCCGCCGCCTTTATAGATTGAACACCAATCTTTCTTGGCACCGAGGAAACGGTGCAATGGTTTGTTGTGTCTGCGAGCCATGATGTCCAGCATCAGAAGATCTAGTTGTCCTAAGTCAACAATCTGACCTGATTGGAAACCGAAGTTGCGAAGTTTCCAATAGACATACTGATACCATTCGCTTGCCTTTTTGGTTTCGCCTGTGAGGATAAGGGGGAGAATGTTATTGATCATGCCCATCGAGCAGAATGTTTCTCCGCAATACCCATTCGTATCAAAAAGCTGAATCCAACCTTGAAGGGGAATGAACGAACCAAACCCACCAGTTGCATCTCTCCAGGGTTTCTTTACAGGAATCGGATTGAAATTGTAGTAAATGGCTTTCGAAAAACAGATTTCCTCATCTTCTACTGGGAATCCGATTGTCACTGCATCCATAGCGTATAAATCTCCTCATGTCATGTGTTAATCATGAGGATAGCTTACACATTGATTTTTAACAAATATTTTTATTTCTGAAAAAAGTATGAAGAAGTGTTTTAAATATGTTTCAATTATTCTAATATGTTCTAATAATGAAACAGAAAGGAAACTAAAATGTCAAAAATTCTTTTAATTGCTTCAGGTGCACATATTGCAAGCTATGCCTTTAAGATCCAAGAGGTGTATCAGGCAAAGGATTCCTTTCTCATTGTGAGTGCCTTCATGGAGAATGCGGTACAATATGTGAAGGAACATATGAGTGATGATATCGATGTCATCATAGCAAGAGGGAATACTGCCAAAATTCTTAGGGCGGCAAAATTGCCCTGTCCTATCGTGGAGATTCCCATTTCAAACCAGGATATTTATCTGGCGGTGGAGAAGGCTGTTGCTCTTGCAGATTCAAAGACCAGCAAACTCGCCTACATTGGTGAAGAAAAAGGGTTGGAATCTGCAAATTTCTTTCTATCCAAACTTGGATATAGGCTTACCCTCTATCCTTGCTCAACCAGCCAAGATATTCGTACTGCTGTAAAATTGGCAAAAGCAGCGAATGTTAAAACCATTATAGGCGGTATTTTTTCCCACAGTATCGCCTCTGCAGAAAACATTGGCTCGGTGATTCTCGATTCCTCATATGAGTCAGTGTTGCAAGCGTACCAAGAAGCGTTGGCTGTACAAGAGGCTGCTGAGCTTAGAAAGAAAGCGAATATGGAAAGCCATATCATTTTGGAGAATATCTCTGATGGCATTGTAGCTGTGGACAAGGATGGGATTATCAGGTATTGCAATAAATCTGCTACTGAGATGCTCCAGTGCCAGCCCGACCCAGCAGGCCTTCGAATTTCAGACCTCCTTCCTGACGAAGAGAACAGCATGTTGCGTTTTACCCTCGACAAAGGCAAACGATACACCCAACATCCTGCCAAACTACAAGATCTTAACTTGATGTTTACCTTTACTCCTGTTATCACTGGGTCCCAGAGGAATGGAGCCATTATCTCCTTGAAACCCCAATCCTCAGTCGTGCCGGCTTTTGAAAGTCCACAGATTGCAGTAAAAATCGAATTTCAGGACGTGCTTGGCGATGCTCAAGTATTTCGCTTTGCCCTCCAAGCAGGAAAGGCGAGTGCATCAGACTCACTTCCCGTTCTCCTCGTTGGTGAATATGGAACAGGCAAAGGCCTTTTAGCCAAAGCCATCCATAGTTCCTATGCCGAGCGCAGCCCTTTTGTCGTAAGAAGTGCAAGAACTATCAAGGTCGATGATTTCCTATTATGCCAAGGTGGCAGTCTGTTTCTCACCAACGTAGAGGGGCTGGATATGCGAATGCAAGAGCATATTGCCCAGATATGCTCTGATCATTGCCTCTATATGGAGAACGGGGAGATTTTACAAGTAAATTTCAAATTGATTTGTTCCACCGAGACAAATCTTAAGGAGATGTCCTTAAAAGGACAATTCAGCAAGAATCTCTATTATATGTTGGCCTCTCATATCATTGCACTCCCTCCACTTCGGGATAGAGGCGAAGATATCGAACTCTTGTTCTCCCATTTCCTTGGGGAGTTTGGCCTTTCTTTCTCAGGGAATCTTGTACCATACGCTTGGCCGGGGAACATACAAGAGATGAAAACCCTTGCAAGAAGGCTTGCTCAAAAGAATGGAGGGCATGGGACAATAACCCAGGAAATGGTGGAAAAGGAACTTGGTGAAGATGCTTATTTCTCAGTTTTTACCTCAGGGGCAAAAATTATTCCATCTGTTCCCCAGACAGGAAAAACCTATCTCATCGGAGAGACTTTCTACACGAAGGAGGAGCTTCTCTCATTGAAAGCGTACTATAACGGAAAGACAACGGTCATGGCCCGCCAGCTGAATTGCTCTAGGTCGACGCTTTGGAGATATCTCAAGGAAATAGAAGAAGAAAAATAATCTGGAATACTATTAGCTTTTCTCTTTATAGGGATTCACATGTACCATGCAGTGTTTGACTTCTGGAAAGCTTGTCTCTATAGCAGAATGCACCCGCTCTGCGATAGCGTGGGCATCTACGAGGGACTGAGATCCATCGGCTGAAATCTCAACATCGACGTAGGCACGGGAGCCAAAGGTTCTGGTTCGTAGCACGTCGACTCCTTTTACCCCTTTTTGCTCAAGGATGACTTCTCTGATTTGATTTACTGTTTCTTCGTCACATGCATGGTCGACCATCTTGTTTGTTCCATCCCGAAAAATCTCAGCTCCTACACGGAAGATGAATAGGGCGATTATGATAGCCGCAATGGAGTCTGCAATAGGGTAGCCGCTTCGAGCCCCAATGATACCGATTAAACCACCAGTGGTAGCGAGCACATCACTCTGAGAATCCCAGGATGAAGCTAAGAGGGCAGAGGAACCGGTTTTCTTTGCTGCTTTTCTGGTGTAGAGGAACATAATCTCTTTGATAATGATGGAAGCAATTGCCGCTACGACTGCCAGGAAAGCCGGCTCTGGATTGTTTAGGTATGATTTCTGAATGATGGATTTAACTCCATCAACGAACAGGCCTAGGCCAACCACCATAACGATACCTGAAAGCAGGATGGCAGCAACGTTTTCCATTCGCTCGTGCCCATACTGATGATTTTTGTCCGAATCCTTCGCACCTGCAGAAATTCCTATCATGGCAATGACAGAGCTGATTACGTCACCAGCGTTGTTGATACCATCATTGAGCAGTGCAGAGGAACGTGCGATGAACCCGATTGCAATCTTGCTAATGGCCAAAACGACATTGTTTAAGATATTTATTCTAGACACTACCAGAGCTAGATTCTTGGTTTTCATCAATACATCCTTAGAGTAGATAAAGACATCCATGGGATTTTCAGTCCCACAGATGTCTTAATTCAGACTAGACCAGTGTATGGCATTTGTCAAGCAAAGCTCACTCTTTTGGCTTTGGGTAATTGATAATCAAGTGAAGATCATCGAGTTGCTGTTGGTCGACCAAGGAAGGAGAGTCATCCATTGGGCTGATTGCCGCCGTGTTTTTCGGGAAGGCAATCACTTCATGAATGGAAGTCTGTTCAGCCATGATCATGACCAATCGGTCAATACCGGGGGCAATCCCACCATGTGGAGGCGGTCCATACCTAAACGCATTCAGGAGGAATCCGAATCGTTCTTCAGCTTCTTTGTCATCAAAGTTGCAAATCCGGAAGATTCGTTTCTGTAGTTCCACGTCATGGATACGGATGGAACCTGATGCTACCTCATAACCATTGAGGACCAAGTCATACAAATCACCCTTTACGCTACCTGGATCTTGTTCAAGCGTATCAAGGTACTCGACCTGGGGCATGCTGAACATATGGTGAGCAGCTTCCCAGTGACCTGCTTCCTCGTTGTACTCAAAGAGGGGGAAATCGATGATCCAACAGAATTCAAAACTCTTTTTAATCAAGTTCAAGTCTTTACCGAGTTTCGTACGTACTGCGCTCAGACTTGCACAACACTTTTTCCAGTTCTCGTGTGCAACGAAGAGGATCATGTCCCCTTCTTTTGCGCCTACTTCACTGGCAAGCTCATCTTCAAGACCAACGAAGAATTTACTGACGCCACCGGTAAACGTATTGTTTTCGCCGACTTTGATCCATGCCAATCCTTTGGCTCCATAAATCTTGGCGGCATCTTCCAGGGCAGTGATGTATTTACGTGAGAACTCGACCGAATCACTCTTTGGTGCACAAAGGGCCTTTACATATCCGCCTTGTGAAACTATGTCCTTAAATGTAGCAAAGCTACTCTTTTGGGCAAGATCGTTGACATCATGGAGTTCTACGTCAAAACGTAGGTCTGGTTTGTCACAGCCATAGGTGTTCAGAGCATCCATGTAACTCAATCTTCTGAAATGAAGCGGGAGATCGTAATCCATCACTTCCTTGAAGACCGAACCAAACAGCTCTTCCATCAGAGACAGTACATCGTCACGTTTGACGAAACTCATCTCCAAGTCAAGTTGGGTGAATTCCAATTGACGATCACCACGGGCATCTTCATCACGATAGCAGCGGGCAATCTGGAAATACTTGTCCATTCCACCGACCATCAAAATCTGTTTCAACAGCTGAGGACTTTGGGGAAGGGCATAAAATTTGCCGGGATAAATTCTGCTGGGCACCAAGAAGTCACGCGCACCCTCAGGGGTGCTCTTGATCATCGTCGGAGTCTCAATTTCATAGAAATCGCGTGCAGAGAGGAACTTGCGACATGCAAAAACAAAATCATGTCGCAACTTCATTCTCTTTTGCATTCCTTGGGTTCTCAGATCAAGAAAGCGATATTTCAGTCTCAAATCCTCACGTGGCTCATTCCCGTCATCAATTTGGAAGGGAAGTGGGGCACATTTACTGAGAATTTCAATCTTGTCAGCCTTGACCTCGACCTCTCCAGTCACCATTTCGGGATTAATCATGGAATCGGGTCTAAGGCGTACTGTTCCAGTTACTGCGATGCAGTATTCCAGATGCAGTTCATTGGCAACTGCCTGGAGTTCTTCGCTGGCATCATCATCAACCACTACCTGGGTGATTCCATAACGGTCACGCAAATTTATGAAATGCAGGGCGCCGTGATTGCGGTCACGATGCACCCAGCCATTAAGGATCACCTTGGCTTCATTGTCAGCCTTGGTCAGTGATCCGCAGGTAGTTGTTCGTTGGGAAAATACTTCTTCTGCCATAGTCAGTACCTTTTGGTCTCCTTAAGAAAGTATTCCCATACTATACGATAGAACTCCAAATGGCAATTGCCCTAGGATGTCAGCTCTCGGACAACCACCTGTTTTTTCTGCAGATATTGGATGGCTTCAACCGCCGCAATGGCTGCACTGGTGGTAGTAGTATACGGGATTTTCATACGCATGGTCATGCTGCGAATCTCGTCATCACTACTGTGTGCCCTGAAGCCCATCGGGGTGTTGATTACCAAAGAAATCTGTCTGCTTTGCAGGTAGTCCGTGATATTCGGATGCCCCTCATGTACTTTCTGCATTACCTCACAGAGGATCCCTTGCTCAAAGAGGAAGGTTGCCGTTCCCTTGGTCGCTGCAATGGTGAAGCCCAACTCTACCAGTTTCTTGACAACCTGAAGAATGGTCATCCGATCCTTCTTGTTGACGCTTACGAAAACCTTTCCCTTTACAGGAAGACGGTTGCCGCTGCTGATCTGGCTTTTTGCAAAAGCCTCACCAAACGATTTACCTAGTCCGATGGATTCACCGGTGGATCTCATCTCTGGTCCCAGAGCCGGGTCGACATTGGAGAATCGGTCGAAACTGAATACCGCTTCCTTGACAGCCCAACCGGTCTTACAGGTTCCCATTGCCCGTTTGGTCTTTGCATTTACCAATCCTTGCTTGACCAAATCCTCTCCTTCCCAGATGCGTACAGCACATTCAATGAGGTCTACGCCACTGGTTTTGGAAATGAAGGGCACCGTGCGGGATGCTCTTGGGTTCACCTCGATAAGGTACAGTTGATCATCTTTTGCTGCAAATTGGATGTTCATCAAACCCCGGACATTCAATGCAAGTGCGAGCTTATGAGCCCAGTCCTGCATCTGTTCGAGGATTTGAGGAGTGCTCTTATAAGGAGGGAATACAGCTGCAGAGTCTCCACTATGAATACCCGCAGCTTCAATGTGTTGCAAGATACCTCCGATATAGAGGTTCTCTCCATCACAAACTGCATCCAAGTCATACTCGAAGGCATCCTCGAGGAATTGGTCAACGAGTACAGGAGCTTCTTCGGAAGCTGGAATCGGGCCAAGGGAGGCAAGTCCTGGTTCATCATACACAATGTACATGCCTCTTCCGCCCAATACATGGGAAGGTCTTACCAAGACCGGGAAACCGACTTGCTTTGCAAAGGGGATGATATCCTCGCTTCT
>QJZS01000188.1 GCA_003247345.1 Spirochaetales bacterium | reverse complement strand
CCTCGACTTATCATATGCGATCCCAACGGAATCCACACTGATGAGTATGAGGCGCTTTCATTGCGGTTTTCACGATTTCCCTTGATTCGGTTTTCGCTCATGGTGGGTTGGTCATTTCCCATTGACGATCAGAAAACCGAAGAAAGTGAACAGGAGGAATAAAAGTGGGTAAAAGTATCGGAAAGTTTTTATTGGTACTCGTATTGGTTTTGCAACTTTCTGGATGTTCGATGGGTTGGCAGGCAATGCAAAAACATAGGATTAGTGATGACCAATTATTACCGGCTGTCTCTGAAATGATTGATCAACAGAGGGAAGTGGTTTGGCCGTATATCCAAGATGATGTCAAACGAACTTTGTCAGAAGGCGAAATCTCGGCAGAACAAATAGTTTCCAAAACGCTTGAAGAAACACAAGGGCGATCATATTTGGAATTTTGCTATACCGTCGGTGATCCGCAAGGGGAAGAAGACGTCCAGCAAGTGGTTGATTTTGCACACGATTTGCTTACTGAGGAAGAACAGGAGCTGTTGGACCAGAAGTTGGATCAAACCAGAAGTCTGCTACTAAACAAAGGGGAGCAGCTAGCGAGGGGTTTGGCCCCTTCCCAGCGGGCTGCATTCTGGAAGGATATGCAAAGATTGGTGGTCCGGACGTTAGTTCTCTTTACTGCCGGGGTTGTATATGCATGTATTCCTACCACGGTGTTTTGGGGAAAAATTTCAGCTGCCACAGCAATTGCCATTGCAAGCGGAGTTGTGGCCACAACCATTATGTCGATTTGGAGATATTACCAGTTTGGAGGTGATATGGACCAGGCGTTTGGGGATTGGCTAAAGTCAGTCACAACCGAACCCGAGTTGTCCAGTGCTTTGACTGCAAGTGTGATATCAGTAGGAAAGACGTTGAAACGAGGACCGGTGGTGACCGGCATCATAATTTGCGTTTTTGCCTTGTACAATGTCATCGACATGATCAAACCTATGCTGTCAACCTACGACTTTACGATTTGATCCGAGTCTGTTTAGGTTGATTGCAACCTTGCTTTGTGAAATACTGGGCTATTGAAAGATTAAGTAACAAGGAGTCTCCAATGCCCAGTACATTTGCAAATCAGATACTTGAAAGGTTTTTACGATACGCCGTTGTTGATACCATGAGTGATGAAGCCATGGTTGAGACCCAACACCCTACTTCTGCCGGTCAATGGGACCTGTTGAATATGTTGGAGGGCGAACTCAAGGATTTAGGTATCAAGGACCTGCAGAAGGATGACAACGGGGTAGTCATAGCCCGCATTCCTTCCAATCTTGACTACGAGGTGCCCACTGTTGGATTCATGGCGCATGTGGATACTGCGGATGATGTTCCCGGTAACGGTGTTAAACCAAGAGTTGTAGAGGCCTATGACGGCAACGATATTCCCTTGAATGAGACCCATTCCATCATTGCAGAGGCTAATCCAGAGCTGAAACGATATATAGGGGAGACCTTGATTGTAACAGATGGAACTACCTTGCTCGGTAGTGATGATAAAGCCGGCGTAGCTGAAATAATGAGTGCAGTAAGCTATCTTACCGAACATCCTGAAATTAAACATGGAGAGGTGGAAATCATCTTTACCAGTGATGAGGAAACCGGCGCTGGGATGGACCACTTCCCGTATGAGAAAATCAAAAGCGATTATTGTTACACCATCGACGGAGGCAAGCGTTTCGAAGTCGAAAGTGAGTGTTTCAACGCTGCGACGGTGCGTGTGCACTTCAGTGGTGTAAGCTATCATCTGGGTGCTGCCCGAGGGCGCATGGTGAATGCCTTGACGATGGCTTCGTTCTTCATCAATGCGCTGCCACAGGCAGAAAGTCCTGAGGCAACCGATGGACGCTATGGTTACTATTGTGCCATGAACCTTACCGGCACCAATACCGAAGCAGACTTGGCTGTGTATCTCAGAGATTTTGATTTGGAAACACTGGATCGTAGAATTGCTGTTGTAGAAAACCTGGCGAAGACTACAGAAGCTCTCTATCCCAATGGGAAGGTGACGGTGGATGCCAAGCATGTGTATTACAACATGGCTCTCATTGCCAAGGAAAAACCTTTTGCCATGGAGAATCTCTTCAAGGCAGGGGAGGCTTTGGGCTTCAAACTTGAGGAAACCTTGATACGAGGTGGTACAGATGGCGCTCGCATGGCGAACGAACATCATATTCCCTGTCCGAATGTTTTCACCGGCGGGCATAACCTCCATTCGATATTTGAATGGGCTGCGCTTCCTGCCATGGAAGATTCTGCAAATTTGATTGTCAAGATTGTAGAGATAGGCGCTCAGAAATGAGGAAATTGATTCCTATCCTGTTGTGTTTTGCCCTTACCGGACTCTACTCTGCCCAGCTGGACATAAGGTATGAGCCCAATACGCCTTCAGCATTGATCATGGAGGTGAAACAGGTCCTTGAGGATGCTATGTTGGTACGACTCCCTGAAGAGGGGATTCTCTATGCCAATTTGAAGGCGGATACACAGCAGACTGGATATGTGCTCAGCTTGTCCTATGGACAGGCTGAGCTCACTCTTGATTTGAAAGGCAATCCAAAAGAAATCGGGAAGCGATTGTTCATTGCTTTGGATCATGAAGGGCTTAGACTCCTTCCCTCAATTCCTGAGCCTGCTTTGTCTGTATCCTATCCAAGGGGGTACGCGGCAAAAAGTGAAACTCTGCAGGCAAAGCAAGGTGATGCTTTCTTTGTGTTGGATGCACAGCAAAGACGACAGGGTTCAGTCGTAGTAGCCAAGACTAATCCTGCATTGGGTCTTTTTATATTCGAGCAGACATGGGGTAAGCCCTTATTCCAAGGTATGCAACTGGTACATAAGGGTAATCTCTCTATTTCTCTGACGACTGCTGTGGATGTAAACCTTTCCACTACCGTGCAACTGTTAGTCGATTTTCCCCTTAACTCCTATCCTTTTTCCTTTCATGCCGGATTTGAATCAGTCCTTCCTGACCACTATGGTGGTACTGTCGGGTTATCCTCATCTGTTCCTCTCAGTCAATTGTTCGGAAATGGTTCGGTTCTGAGTAGAAATATCTCAATCGGGGCAACAGCGTTGCTTTCCGTCGGTTATGATTTTGACTCACTGAATCTGTATTACCATGCAAGCGGTCAATTTGATGTTTCTTATCATTTCGAGAACTGGGCGGCTACGCTATCTCTGGGGAATCATGTGTTGGCAACTACTCAGGTTTTGACTGAGCAAGGGCTTTTCCTGAAGCTCGGAACATCGTACACTTATACACCATGAGACGAAGATTCCTACCGTTGTTATTTGCACTACTATTGAGCGCGTTGTTAGTATCTTGCTCCTCGCTCTCTGATTTGGTGCGTGCGCAGGTTGAAGGCCTTCCTTCGTGGGTATACAGTCCTCAACAGCGAAGCGGAGAGATTGTCTATGTGGGGCAGGGCTCCTCGTCTGTCGCCTATAATGCACGACTGCTTGCCTATGAGGATATCCTCAAGCAAATTGCTGACTACGTAGGAGAGGATGTGCATGATACCTACTATCGTGAATTGACTACGACCAATGCCATCGCAGACCTTGGTCTTACTATTGCCAGTGAGCATACTTCCACTACGGGAAGGTTGGATTATTCGGTCTATTTGCTTGCACGCATGGATGCAACTTTGCTTTCAAGCAAACGAACCAGCGTATATAACGAGATGATTAGTCGTGATGCTCAGATTGAAGAAATCGTACAAAATGCTGACCAGTCCTATCGTTCCAACAATGATACCGTAGCCATAGAGCAATATTTGAAAGCTGCTATTTTGGCATCTCAAGGACCGGTGGGTGAGCGAAAGCATGAAGTTTCCTATCTTTTGGATAAAGCCCAAGGGTTCATCGAAGCCCTGCGATTCAGTCTTCGGAACCCAGACAGCACCAAAGCTAGAGTAACAGTTTTGCTCCGAAGAAGAAGCCGACTGTTGTCTCCCAGAGTACTTAATGCAAATATTTATGCTAGCTTCCAGGCAAGGAATTCCCTTGGCAGGTCATATATCGACTCTTTGCAGTTCAATAGTGCAACTGATGGGAATGTCTCCTTCATCCCGTATAACCAGGGGTTGATAAAAAGTGGATCCGTTGCGTTTACCTTGAATTTGGATGAAATTGTTTCGGAGTTGAAAGCTAACGTATCTGCCGAACAAGTGGCCCCCATTGAAGATGCAATCCAAGCTTGCACCATCTCATTCCCCTATACTATTGTTCCCGCTTTCTCAAATATGAATAAGATAGCTGAGATTCAGGAATTCAGTCTGGCAGGTGAGTTGCTCCCCGGTTCTGATGCTTTGCAAGTATTCACGCAGGAATTCTTATTTGATACGGTCTCTGTCCAAGCTGTCGCTTTGGAAAAAACTGACACTGAAGAACAAATTCAGGAAATTGGAAACCAAGCAGATCTTGCCTTCTTAGGAAGTGTAGGAGTAGCAAGCCAACAACAGATTGGCGACAAATGGGTTGTTGTGGCTTCTGGCAGTGTGCAACTTCATAACCTGAAAACAGGGAATATCCTGTATGATACCCTTCCTGTAGAGGCTGTGGGGTCTGCTCCTACACTGGATGAAGCCCGATCGACCGCCTTCACCCGTTTTGGGTCAATTGCTGCCTATCTCCAGAGTACTTGGTTGTTCAAACAATGAACAAGTCCTTCAAGGCTTTGGGATCATTACTGATAATGCCTGAGGCACCGCTTTCGAGAAACTTTTTCGCCTCATCACGGTCATCTATCGTCCAAGGACATGTTTGATATGATGCTGGGGCATTTGCAAACTCCTGCTTCGAGGGTTTCAGGTAAGAAGGCCTTGCAATATACCGACCACCACCATGTCTCAACATTTTAGGTACCGAAGGTTCATCACTATAGATGAGAGCAGTAGGGATAGTGTTTCTGCTGATTCTCTTGAACCTCAGAAGGCTCACAGGATTAAAAGAGCTTATCATACAACGGGAAGCAAGATTCATCTCTTGGATTTCTCCGAATAAAAGTTTTTCCAATCCGAGATTTTTCGTATCTCCGGCTTTAATCTCAATATCATAGTAAAGAGACATTCCACCCAAATCAAAAACATCTTTGAGTAGTGGGACATGCTCGCCGTTTCCCACATCGATGTGAGTAAGTTCTTCGTACGTAAGATCGGCAATTTTTTTGTCATATTGGGCTACACGTTTCAAGTCATCATCGTGGATGACTACCAACTCGCCGCTTTTGCACAGATGAACGTCCAGCTCGATACCATCGATTCTATGTTCCAAACAATCGGCAAAACTCGGGATTGTGTTCTCAGGATGGTCAGCCGAAGAACCTCGGTGACCGAATAACATGGGTTTCTTAAAGATTTGTTTCATTTCCACACCTCGAACCGTAAATGTTGCACCTCTTCCTTCCATATTTCACTATTGATGGTTTCCAAGACCAAGGGGATGGATGCAAATCGCTCATCCTTGGCTATATATTCGAATGTCGGCCATCCTATCGTGCCTTTGCCTAGACTTTCATGCCGGTCAAGATGGCTTCCTTTCTCACTTTTTGCATCATTCAGGTGCATGCCTCTCAACCTGTTCAAGCCAATTAATTCGTCAAAACGCTGTATTGCAGACTCAAAGGTTTCAGGGGTACTCATATCATATCCTGCTGCATGTGCGTGACAGGTATCGATGCAAAACCCTATTCGGTCTTGATGGGTACAATGTTCGAGCAGATATGCGAGTTCCTCAAAACTAGAGCCTAGGTTTGACCCTTGCCCAGCAGTGTTTTCTATCACCGCAATTGCAGACTCAGTTTCTGAAAGGGCAATATCCAGACTTTGGGCTACGAGGTGCAAACTGTCCTTTGCCTCTATTTGGTTTACATGCGATCCTGGATGAAAATTCAACAGGGTGAGACCCAGTTGTTCCACTCGCTTCAATTCATCGATGAAGGCATTAAGGCTTTTCTCTCTCTTTTCCGAATCAGGATTGCCTAGGTTGATGAGATAGGAATCATGAACCAAAACCTGATCAGATGAGAATCCAAGCTTTTTCATGGTATCTGTGAAAAGGAAAATCATCTCCTCTTCAAGGGGTTTTGCTACCCATTGCCGTTGATTCTTTGTGAACATGCCAAAGGCAGAAGCGCCTAGCTCATACGCTTGGATAACCGCGTTTTGTATACCTCCGGCTATACTGGTATGTGGTCCTATCATATGCATAGGTGAACCGTAGTCCTCAAAGCAAGAGATGTCAATTAGTATGAGAGCTAGGAGCATGTTTACGATTACATTCAGAACAACTTCCTTGGTTGTGTTCTCCTTGACGGCACTGAGCAATTTTTCTATCATCAAGAAAAAATTCTAGGATCTGTAAACGCTCACTAACAACTCGGGTTCTTACATCATCACAAGAAGAAAGGTATACCATGACTAATAACTATTTTCAGCTTTTTATTGATACCGGTGGCACATTTACTGATTGTATCGGTATTGATAGCGAAGGCAATCAATACCGACAGAAAGTACTCAGTAGCAGTGCCCTTCGCGGTACAATCGTGGAAATCCTTTCAGCTACAACGTGCCGTATTTCTGATTCTTGGAATCTTCAGAGAGATATTTTCAAAGGTTTTTCCTTTCGCTTGCTTGGTAGTGAAGACAGAGAAGCGACCATTGCCTCTTTTGATGTTTCCCAAAAGCTTCTCACCTTGGAGGCTCCATATTTTAACTCAG
>QJZS01000198.1 GCA_003247345.1 Spirochaetales bacterium | reverse complement strand
AATCAAAACGGTTAAATACACGTATACAATCTTGGCAAATTAGCTACCAGACCATATTTTATTAAATTATCTTTGATTTTTCTCAATACCTTTGTAATAATATAACGGTATTATAATAAATGATAACATTTTCAAATAGTGGGGCTATTCTATGGCAAATGATACCGACAAATACAATATTAAAACGGTAGCTCGATGCTTTCAGATTCTTGATTTTGCAGCCGAACAAAACGGACCTATCTCGATCCAGGATGTTTGTACTGCTTTGGACACAAACAGCAATATGGCATTTCGTCTTTTAGCGAGCTTGCTCAATTCAGGGTACTTGGTGAAAGATCCCTCCACAGGGCTCTACTCAATCTCCTTGAAAACCTTGAAGCTCAGCAGAAGTGCACTCCAATCCCAAGAAATCCGCAAAGTCACCATGCCATATCTTGAATTGTTATGGAACCAATATCCCAAGGCAAATGTAAACATGGCTGTCTTCCACAATGGAGAAGTCTTGATGTTGGATAGAATTGATACCCAAAGTACCCCTCGTACATATTTCACGCCTGGTAGACAACTCCCATTTCATTGCACAGCCCTAGGGAAGGTACTTACCAGTGAACTTCCTGAGAGCGAAGTCGACAAGCTGATGGCCGAAAAAGGTCTGGCTAAGTACACAGATGAAACCATTACCACCCCTGAGATGTTCAAGGAAGAACTTGCAAAAGTACGTAAGGAAGGAGTTGCTCGCGACCGAAACGAGTTTATCGAATCGGACAACTGTTCTGCTGTCCCTATTCGCGGCAAGGACGGAAAGATCATTGCAGGTATCAGCCTGAGTGCTCTTGTTTCCAACATGAATGTAGATGAGATTGAAGCCACCATTCCAAGGCTGAAGGAAACAGCTTCCAGAATTTCATACATGATGGGCTATGCTGCTTCAAGAGTGATCTAGTCATTTTCATACGAATATTGATAGGCAGATTGGGTTGTAATCCAGTCTGCTTTTTTAATTTTTACTAGATACACGTATAAAAATATCTATAATCATAGTTTGATTTTTTAAGATTCCAATTTTGATTTTATAAACTGATTTGACTAAATCAGTAATACCACATACACTTCCTTACATAGTGCAAGTTGACAAATCCCGTCAACACAGCAAGCACGTATAAGCAACAATAAAATTCAGCAGATAAAAGTAGGAAGAGGTATATATGATTCCATACGGTACATTGGTAAATAGCGCAGCCATCATTTTTGGTGGATTATTAGGAACCCTCTTTGGCAAACATATCCCCAAACATATTCAAAATGCACTTCCTCCTGTTTTCGGAATGAGTTCCATCGGAATTGGCATTGTAAGTGTAATGAAATTGGAAACTCTGCCGGTGGTCGTGCTTTCCTTGATTGTAGGAACCATCATAGGTGAATTGTTCAGATTTGAGCTAAGAGCAAACAAGCTTGTAGGGAAACTCGGAAGATTCTGTGCAGATGAAAACCGGGAACTTATCTTAACACTGGTTGCCCTTTTTGCATTCAGCGGTACAGGAATATTCGGATCTCTTCATGCAGGAATGACGGACAATCATTCTATTCTTTATACCAAATCTATCCTCGATTTCTTCACTGCCTTTAGTTTTGCTGCCATTCTTGGGTTCATCATCATTCTGATTGCTGTTCCCCAATTCATCTTGCAGCTTGCACTCTTTCTGTTTGCATGGTTGGTACTGGATGAGATTCCTGCTATCATGATTGGGAATTTCCAAGCGGTAGGGGGACTGATCACCATTGCAATCGGCCTCAAGATTTTGAAAATCAAGGAACTGGATGTCATCAACATGCTTCCTGGTTTGGCACTGGTCTTCCCGTTCACCTCACTGTGGGACAAATTGATGTAAGATTTCAGTTTTCTTAACTAGAAAATAAATCGTATTGAAAACAACATTGGAGAGGGTCAGTTCTGTGAAAGACTGACCCTCAAATAATATCCTCAGAATGGAAAGGTTTTTAGAATGAAGGATAGGTACGTTTTCCAAGTTCAATCTCAGCTGCATGCATCAACCCCTTCAGATACCCGGTAGGATACGCAAAAGAGCCAAGCATACCTCCCATGCTTTCCCTTCCCTTAAAAGCATGATCAATACTGATGGTGGCATTGCAATCAGAAGCAACCAACTGTTTCATAATGGCATACATATTCGCATACCCGTCTTCAGCCAGTGTTTCTTCAAAGTATGGCATCGGAGAACTGACATTCCTGAAATGCACACACAGAATCTTATCTTCTGCACAGAATGTTTTAATATCCTCTAGAAGTGCCCCAAAGGCATCCCCTCCCTCAAGCCAACAGCCGATACACATCTTCATTCCTAAGGCTGGACTGTTATTAGCTAAGGCAAAAGCCCTCTTGAAGGTTTCAGTGTTATGAATCAGGCTGGCAATACCGGCCATAGTTGGTACTGGAGGGTCATTTGGATGCAACGCCATCTTCACGCCGGTTTCCTCACAGACTGGAATAACACGATCAAGGAAATATTTGAAATTCTCCCAAATCTCATCCTCGCCGTAGATTCGATCATCAGCAAGAGGTCTTTTCAGTATCTCTTCCATATCTGCATATGAGGATATCCCACCGCGAGTGAGCTGTGTAGCTTTGTGTCCGGTACGGAGAATCCCATTCGGCTGCCAAGCAACGGAAGTATAAGGTATTTCTGTTTTTGCCAATGTACTAAGCATATGATTATACTTCTCAATCTCTTCGTCGCGGCCATCCAAACCCAAAATAATCTTCTTATTCTTTTGTAGCGAAAGGCAAGCTACATCCGATATGGTAATACCGAATTTTTGTAGCCTATCTTTCTCCTTCATGATGTTCTCATAGCTTAATTCTTCATACTTCAGGAACAGACTTACATATTCCACTCCCATTTCATGAATGAATCCAAGATGATCATCACTCTCATTTGCCATCAACGGTATCTGCACCTTCATCGACATATATTGCCCCTTTTTAGTTCTTAATGCACACAGACTAAGAGAGGGCCAGCCTTGCACAGGACTGACCCTCAGAAATGATACTCACAATGAAAAAAGTTAACCAACTACTTCGAATCCACCGTCAATCATCTGTTGACGAAGATTCTGCATTTGTCCCTCTGGAGAAGGCATGTTCGGAAGGAAGGGCTTGCCTACCTTGTTTCCGATGATGTTTGCCAAATCCTTGGTTGCTACAGGGAAGCTCGATTTGTCATTTGCAAGGCGGATTGGATTCAGCTTCAACTGAGCTTCCAAAGAACCCTTCAAATCACCTGCGATAAACTTCTCGTAGATCGAGCATACCAACTTGGGCATGTAGTTTGCAGTGGAACATACAGCTCCAACCGTCCCTACCCCGAGTCCGGAGTAGATAAGGGTGTCCTTTCCACAGAGTACCTTGAATCCGATGTCCGCGTTGCGGCGTACGAACTCCATGGTCTCCGTCAGGTCCCCACTGCTGTCCTTCATACCTACCAAGTTAGGGATGCTGTGTGCCAACTCCTCTACCAGATCCTGGCTCATCGGATACCCTGCTTTCCCGGGATTGTTGTACAACAATACAGGAACCTCAGGTACCGCAGCCGCAATACTGGTGAAGTGTTGTCTCAGTTCCGCTACAGTCGGCTTGATGAACATAGGCTGCAGAATTGAAACGCTCTTTGCTCCCAACCTTACGCCCATTTTTGCAAGCCGTACGCACTTGCTCGTTCGGATGGCACCGACGCCCATATAGATGGGCACTCGGCCGGCGGTCTGATCTACCATGATCTTCAGGGCTTTTTCCATCTCAGCCTCTTCCATCATGTAGAATTCGCCGTTTGATCCAAAGGCAAGAATTCCAGAACACCCACCCTCGATGATGAAGTCGACCAGATGCCTCAGTGATGCTTCGTCAATCTGTTCGTCCTCAGTAATCGGGGTAAGGATAGGAGGAATAATACCTTTAATAAAACTCGTATCCATGGATGTCTCCTGTTCAGTCACCGATCTTGGTTCCACTCACCTTGGCATAGTAGCGAGCCAATGCGCTGTGGTCGTCCTGACCGAATCCATCGGCATGGAGGGTTTCCATCATCTCACGTACTGCTGCAGTAAGTGGGAGTGGGCTTCCGATACCATGACCGGTATCCATAGCATTGGAAAGGTCCTTGATGTGAAGGTCAATCTTGAAGCCAGGCTTGAAGTTGGAATCCATCATCATAGGAGCCTTAGCGTTCATAACTGTTGAACCAGCAAGACCGCCCTTGATTGCGTCGAATACCAAGTGTGGATCAACACCAGCTTTCTTAACCAAGGTGAAAGCTTCGCTGACTGCTGCAATGTTCAATGCAACGATGATCTGGTTTGCAAGCTTGGTGGTGTTACCAGCTCCGACAGGTCCACAATGTACAGCAGTTCCGCCCATTACCATCAAGATGTCGTAGACTTCTTCGAAGAGAGCCTTGTCGCCACCAACCATGATAGCCAATGAACCGTCGATTGCCTTTGGCTCGCCACCGGAAACAGGAGCATCGAGCATGCGAACTTTCTTAGCTTCACAAGCCTTTGCAATTTCCTGGCTGGCAAGAGGAGCGATGGAACTCATATCAACGAGGATTGTTCCCTCTTTTGCACCCTCAAGCACACCCTTTGCACCCATTACGGCTGCTTTTACGTGTGGTGAGTTGGGGAGCATGGTGATTACCATGGGGCACTGGCTGGCCACTTCAGCTGAAGTAGCTGCGGTGGTTGCACCGGCTGCGATAACTTCGTCTACGCTTGCCTTGTTCAGATCGAAACAGACAATTTCATGACCTGCCTTAAGCAGATTCTTTGCCATGGGCTTACCCATAATTCCAAGACCAATAAATCCAATTTTCATGTTTTTTCTCCTTAAAATTTTATCGAACCAAGCAAGGCCGCTTGCTGTCAAACTTCCAGTTTGGGATCAGATATTGCATGGAAGCTGCGTCGTTGCGCACTCCATACTCCAACTTCCGATAATTCTCGTTTGCTTTCATAACCGCATCCATATCCAATTCAACGCCCAAGCCGGGTGCATCGGAAACATGGATCTTTCCATCTTTTATCTGGTAAGGATTGTCTTTCAACAAAGACTGACCATCCTGCCAAATCCAGTGCGTATCCAGTGCTGTGATATCGCCAGGTGCTGCAGCTGCACAGTGTGCAAAAACAGCGAGGGTGATATCAAAGTGATTGTTTGAGTGAGAACCCCAAGTAAGACCCCAGTCATTGAGGACCTGTGCCATTCTGATGGAACCACTCATAGTCCAGAAGTGCGGGTCTGCCAACACGATATCCACACTCTTCTCAGCTGCAGCATGATAGAACTGCTTCCAGTCTGTTGCAATCATGTTCGTAGCTGTTGGGATACCGGTTCTCATCTTAAACTCAGCCATGGTTTCCCTACCGGAATATCCTCTTTCAGTACCACAAGGATCTTCTGCATAGGTCAGGCTGCTGCCCTTACAAAGCTGTACAGCTTCATCAAGGGTCCAAGCACCATTCGGGTCGATATTGATACGAGCATCCGGGAAACGTTTGGCCAATGCTTCGATAGCCTGCATTTCCTTCTCGCCTTCCAATACACCACCCTTGAGTTTGAAATCCTTGAAACCGTAATAATCTTTTAATACTTCAGCTTGCTCAACGATTGCATTGGCATCCATATACCTATTTCTACGTACCTTGAACCAAGGATTGGAGCTATTGCTTTCGTCGATATAAGGAAGGTTAGTCTTTCTTCTGTCTTCCTGATAGAACAGGTATGCAAGAGTAACAACATCATCACGTTGACGACCATCACCGATGAGCTCACAAACAGGTAGCCCAAGGAATTGGCCCCATAGGTCGAGCATTGCACATTCGATGGCAGTCTCGGCATGAACCACATCCTTCAGGTTGGCAAGTGAAAGATTCTGAAGTCCTTCACTGTTCTTTGCCTGTGCATTGTGGCTATCGCCCAGCATTTTCATAATCTTGCGATACATGCTGATATTCTGACCCACGATCAAGGGGATAGTGTCTTCCAATGATTTGGTTATAGCTTCACCACCATGAACTTCACCAACACCAGTATTTCCGCTGCTATCGGTCAGAATTACGATATTTCTGGTAAAGAACGGAGCATGCGCACCACTAAGGGAGAGCAACATGCTGTCATGACCAGCCACCGGGATGACCTGCATCTTTGTGATTACAGGAAATTCACTCTGTGAATGTAAACTTGACATTCTATTTCTCCATCTCTTCTCGTCTTACGATTTCCATGGTACGTTCCAAACGTTCATTCATCAGTTCGTGCCAGATGGAAGGTTCGATAAACGGATTAAAATCATCGGTAATCTGGTCAACCAACAACAAGATTCCCACTTGGTTGGTATGACTAGGAAGTGTGATGTCAACACTTTCCTTGTCCAAACTCTTAAGGCTTGCAATATATTCATCGCGAAGCGTTGGAGGAAGTCCAGTTTGCTCGAAATCCTTTTTGGTGATATTCAAGCCGACACCACCATGCATTGCACAGGTAAGCTTCTGTCCGTTCTTGTCAGTAATATCGAAGAAGAACGAAGTACATCCAGGAGTATGGCCTGGTGTTGATACCGTTCTGATGGAGATATTACCGAGGGTAATCGGAGTATTATCATCATAGAGCGTATCAGGCTCGATATCCCCACAGCAGTAATCCCCTGCCATGATCAGATCCTTGCGCTCATGGATGAAGAGAAGGTCACGCTTACCAAGATACATCTCAGCCCCTGTGAGTTCCTTCAAAGCCCTAGCAGCACCGATATGATCGATGTGAGCATGGGAAAGCAGGATCTTCTTGATATCGCTCATCTGATAGCCAAGCTTATGTACATTCTCGACCAGAAGATAAAGACTTTCCTGCATAGCAGTATCAATAAGGATCAGACCATCGCCGGTATCGATCAGGTAGGCAGCTACCCAATCATTGCCTGAGATGTACCAGACATTGTCAGCCATCTTGATAGGAGGCAGATATGCCTCCCAAGGTCTTTTACATACTCGCTCCATCAACTCAAATGGTGGAGGACTGGTTTTAGAAGTACTATTTAATGGCATGTCAAATCTCCTGTCTGCTTGTTTTAATTTTCTTCACCAACATTCTCAACAATGGAGAGAATATTGATCCGATAGCAAGAATCAACAAAATTCCACTGATAGGTCTGGTAAAGAATGTAGTAAAGGTACCGGTATACTGGAAAGCCTTAAGCATATTGTTTTCCAATGTCGGCCCAAGAATAAATGCAAGAATCAGCGGTGCAACAGGAAGATTTCCCAAAGACATCAAAATACCGACCAAGGCAAAAACCAACATCATTCCACATTTGTAGATACTGTTTGAATCGATATATGCACTGACAAGAGAAATAACGATCAAAGCAGGATACATATAGTGGTATGGAATTTTCAAAATCTTGGGGAACGTGCGAACACCCATGGCCTGAAGGGCTAGAACTACGATAGCTGACACTGCTACGGTGGCAAACATCATGTATACGACATCACCACTGTTCTTGAATACCATCGGTCCCATTTCCAAACCATGAACGGTCAATGCACCGATCAGCAAAGCGGTAGTGGAGTCACCGGGAATTCCCAAGGCAGCCATCGGAATCATAGATCCACCAACTGCAGCATTGTTTGAAATCTCTGATGCCCAAATACCTTCTGGATGGCCAGTGCCAAACTTCTCAGGAGTTTTGGAAGCATTCTTACAAGAGGAGTATGCAACCAAGTTGGACAGTCCGGCACCCATTCCAGGAAGGAATCCGATACCCAGTCCAATACCAAACGAACGAAGGATATTTTTCCAAGACTCGCGAATCTCACGTAGGGAGATACCCAAGCCCTTGATACTCTTGGTATCGACAGCTGGCAATGGGCTGAAGCCTTGACCATATTCGACCATGATCTTGCTCAAACCAAAAATACCGATCAAAACAACGATCATGCTCAAGCCACCATAGAGGTAGACATTCCCGAAGGTAAAGCGCTGGACGGCATCAATAGGAGAGAATCCAACACTTGCGAACAGCAACCCGATGGAGGCTGATGCAAGACCTTTGAACATATTTCCTTTTGAAATAGCAATAACCATGGTGATAGCAACCATACAAAGCGAGAAGTATTCCCATGGACCGAGCTTGAATGCCAAGTCAGCAACAATCTTGCTCAGCAAGGCCCCGAAGATAGCACTGAAGAATGTTCCGATGAACGATGCAATCATGCCGATTGCCAAAGCCTTACCGGCTTTTCCGGCTTTCGTCATTGGATAGGCATCAAAACAGGTTGCAACAGCAGATGGGGATCCTGGAATTCCCAAAAGTGTTGATCCGATGAATGCGCCCGAGCAACCACCAACCCAAAGGGAAATCAGAAGGATAATTGCAGGGCCGGTTTCCATGGAATAGGTCAAAGGCATGAAAAGAATAACTGCCAATGTCCCGGAGAGTCCTGGAATTGCACCAAATATAATACCAATTGCGTTTCCGATAACTAAAAGTAGAATATTTAACGGCATGATAAGCTGTGAAGCTATAAAGTGAAAGTTCGCAATCATAATCTACTCCTTAAAAAATGACGCCACGAGGAAGGGCAAGTCCGAACAACTGTACATAAACCAAGTACACAAGAACGGTCAGTATAATTGAGTAAAGAATCTTTGCCCAAACCCTTGCTGTTTGTCCTTTTGCGAACATCGTAGCTACGACATACAACAAAATAGGAGTCGAAATCATATACCCTAAATATTTCATTCCAAGGATGTATAAAATCAGAACAACAAACGAGATGATAACTTTTTTCCAACCTTCTTTACCAAAGAAAGCCTTCTCTTCTCCTTGTTTTCTGGTACTTTCGATAAAAATTCCCAGGCCACAGACAATCAGTCCGATTACTGCAAGGCCAGGTACTGCCTTCGGTCCTGGATATTCCGGGGTAAAGGCTACTGGAAAACGACTCGTCATAATTCCAAAAATAACCCCGAGAACTATGAGGCCGAGTCCAATGATTTGGTCTCTTTTCAACATGAAAAACTCCACCTTGGCATAAGCCAAGTAATAGTAAAAATATTTTTAAATGCACAGATATCCGGTAGGAAGACCTACCGGATATATACGATACACAAACTTATTTGATTTTAAGACCCAACTTGTCTACAACTGTGGTAAGGGTTTCTTGCTGCTTAGCCAGCAAATCAATACCTTCCTGACGGGGGAAGAATTTCAAGTTCATACCTGCGGGGGTAAGAATCTTATTTACTTCATCGCTGTCAGCAGCAGCTGCATATGCATTGTAGATTTCATCAACCAATGCAGAATCCATTCCCTTAGGACCAACAATGAAGGAGAACAAAGTGAAGGTTACGTCATATCCCTGTTCAACAAAGGTTGGAACATCGGGAAGAACAGTGCTTCTCAGCGGCTCGGAGGTTGAGGAGACAAGGGCGATAGCCTTAGCTTTTCCTGCTTCAACATACTGCTTGGCCTGGTTGATGTTTACGAAACAAGCATCAATGTTACCACCAACAAGGGTAGTCAACTTTTCAGTATCAGTACCAGCTTCAACATATTTTACATCAGCACCGGTTTCCATTGCGAACATACCAGTAATGAGGTGCATAGAACCGCCGGTCTCGACACCCATCAGAAGTTGCTTCTGCTTTGAATAAGCAACCATCTCTTCAACAGTGTTAAAAGGAGCATTAGCACCAGCAACCAAGATTGTTGCACCAGGACCTGGATTTACAGCTACGCCGATTACAGTGAAGTCTTCAGTAGCACTCTTGTTGTAAAGTCCGGTTGCAGTCTTGATGAGCATTGTGGTATGGAACTGCATCAAGGTCTTGCCGTCTGGCTTTGCATTTCTCACAGTTTCCATGGCAACGACACCACTTCCATCAGTGTTATTCAAGATAGTAAGGGTTCGATCAGTATCCTTACTGATTTTATTTGCCATTGCTCTTGCCATTACATCAGTACCACCACCTGCTTTAGCTGGTACATATACGTCGACTTTACTGGCCCATTTGGAGCCACTTGCGGATTCTGAGTCACCGTTTGCAAAAACACTGGAAACAACCAATGCTGCCATAAGTGCTACAACCATCAATTTTTTCATGATTAATTCTCCTAACCTTTTTAATCAAATTGAAAATAGTATTTCAATAAACGATACTGTCTAGGTAATACTCTATAATCACTTTTCCAATCTGTCAAACTTTATTTTAATTTTTTATAATAAGTTTTTATTTTCTATAATCAATTTTGAACAATTTTATCATAATCCTATATTTTCCGTAATCAAAGATACGTAAATAGGCTATTAATTTCCGACATAGTGTATTAATTGTCTAGTTTTCACTTGTTTTTAATATATTGTAAATATAAATGCACCCAAAGGTTAATTAAGAAACCCATAGGTGCATTCAATAGCCAATATTCAAATTATTTTGCAATAGAGGAGATTAGACTCTCATATCCTTTTACCCATTCACCACATTCACTGGTTTGCCTTCCAAGAATGCTTTCAGATTATTGACTGCTATATCCATCAGTCTCTGTCTGCTTTCTTTGGGCGCCCAGCTGATATGGGGAGTAATCAAACAATTCTTTGCTTGCAACAACGGGTTGTCATTATGAATAGGTTCGGTAGAGACAACATCAACTGCTGCTGCATACACTTTGCCTTCATTCAATGCTTGGGCAAGGTCCTCTTCCACGATAAGTGGTCCCCTACTATTATTAAGGATGATCACACTGTCTTTCATCTGAGCAATCGACCCTTTATTTATGATTCCCTTTGTCTCAGGAAAAAGCGGACAATGCAGGGATATCACATCACTTTCCGAGAACAACGTATCCAGCGGAACATAGACATCACTGTGATCCGGATTTTGGATTACATCATAGGCGATCACGTGCATCCCAAAGGCTTTTGCAATCCGGGCTGTCGCTTGCCCGATCCTCCCATACCCGATTATGCCCATCGTCTTGCCTGCAAGCTCTATAAGAGGATAGTCCCAGAAACAGAAATCGGGACTACTCGCCCACCTTCCTTCTTTGACGGCATCATTATGATGCTGTACATGGTGGCAGACTTCCAGCAACAAGGCAAACGCAAACTGTGCAACGGCATCTGTTCCATAGGTAGGAATATTGGTCACCACCACACCCTTTTCCTTGGCAGCTTGTCCGTCAACCGTATTATAGCCAGTTGCTAGTACACCTATATATATAAGGTTGGGCGCTTGGGAAATTATCTGCGCATCCAAGATTGTTTTGTTGGTGATGACAATCTGGGCATCCCCGATCCTCTCAAGTATCTTATCGGACGGAGTACGGTCATATACTGCAACCGATCCCAATTGAGAAAAACCGTCCCAACTCAAATCTCCAGGATTTTCAGTGTAGCCATCAAGTATTACTATCGAAGGTTTCATTTCATTCTCCTCATAATCAGAATGGTACAGGAAAAGTATTGGGGAAAAAACTACTTTACACCCTTACCACCCAACCAACATATGGTAATTTTGTATATTCACAACAAAGAAAAGTGAAAAAAACGTACTGCTTAAAATATCATAAAAACTCTATAAATTCGAACAAATTAGCAAGTATTACGTTTACAAGTCCAGTTATGTCAATACTTTAAAATCGCTAAAATATTATCAATTTTTTAATGATTCAGAGGCATAACAAGAAGAAAATAGTGCTTAATCCTAGGTTACTATGACTTATGTATTATCTTATGGATACTTTGTAATACAATAAGGAATTAATTGTTCATTCAAACAACAAATTAATTATTTTGTATTATTTTTACTCTAGAAAGAAAACATATCATGACAGAAGTAACCGAGAGTTATATTTACATGAAAATTGGGCTAAAAATGTCTCAAAAATACCTTGTTTTCTACTACTAAAAACCATAAAAATCCGCAAATCAGGCCAAAAATTGCAAATTCCTATGGCACTTGTCATATTCCTTTTCTACGACGCAAACTTTTACCATTTAGCAACATATTGATATATATAAATTTATCTAAACTTCTCACAAACATTTTCTTGACACATGTCTTAATTTTTGTAATCTAATTTTCAATTTTGTACAATGTCATATGTTATAACTTCTTTATTTGTAAACATTTATTTTCAATTTTTTGTTGACAGCAAAACTTTTAGCGTGCTTTACTATGTCGAGATAAATTTTGTATCGATTTGGTTACAAAAAAAGTACAAAAAATTTTGAAAGGTCTAAGCGATCTAGAGAATTCAACAACTCTAGGAACTCTGTAATTTCTCTGGAGGGAGAACACGATGAAGGAAAAAACGAATCTATCGGTGGGGGTTGACCTTGGCACATCTAACCTTCTCATTTACGTAGAAGGTCAGGGAACACTGTTCAATGAACCATCAATCATTGCGATCGACAAAGCGAGCGGTAAGGTCGTTTCTGTCGGGCATGCAGCCGCAAAATTGGACGGAAAGACCCATGACAAAGTCGAGGTTGCAAGACCTCTACAAGGTGGAGTCATCGCAGACATTCAACTCATCAGGGAAATCCTATTGTTCACTTTGGACAATATCTTTCTTCACAACCTGGATGCCATCAGCAAAATACTGATTTGTATCCCCTCAGAGATTACAAATACCGAAAAGGAAGCCATCATTGAACTCGGACATGGTTTTGGTATTGCAAATACCGAGATCGAAGAAGAGATCAAGGCAGCTGCCTTGGGATCTGGTGTTGATATTTTTGCCCCACGTGGCCATATGGTGATCGACATCGGCGGTGGTACTACCGACTTCGGCATCCTCTCCTTGGGCGAAGTAGTATTGTCAAAATCCATCAAGATCGCCGGCGACTTCTTTGACATGCAGATCATTGACCATGTAAAGACCGTCCATAAGTTGGAAATTGGTAACCAGACCGCAGAAAAAATCAAAATTGCATTGTCTTCCCTGACCGGGCCTTTCCCTGTCGACGAAGATGGCGAGCCCCGTGTCTTCGCGGCAATGGGTCGTGATTTGGTAAGCGGCCTTCCCCGTCAAGTCATGTTGAATACCGAGGAAATCCGCGAAGTTCTATTGAATTGTTTTGAACCGATCAAAGCAGTCTTGCTTTCTACTTTGGAGGAAACTCCCCCGGAATTGGCAGGAGATTTGGTTGATTCTGGTATTTTGTTGACCGGTGGATGTTCGCAAATTCCTGGAATCGTGGAGTATTTCACCGAGATTACACATATTCCTGTGTACCTCTCAGAGGTTCCATTGACGGCAGTCATCGATGGATGCAAGAAAATGCTCAAGATGACAAACAAATTCTTTTACAGCGAAATATAGGAAGGTTTTACAATGAGTGAAGCAATCATAAAAAACAATCATGGGCTGGGAATTGACCTAGGAACAGCAAACCTTTTGGTATTCCTGGAAAAGAAGGGAATCATTTTCAATGAGCCATCAGTAATCGCATTCGATAGAGAATCAGGCAAGATCGTAGCTGCTGGAGAAGATGCTCATAAAATGATTGGAAAAGTACACTCCAAGATTGCTGTAGTGAGACCACTACGCAACGGTGTTATCTCGGACATGAGGGCCGCAAAAGCATTGCTGACCTATGTGCTCGGGAAAATCGAAAATCTGACGGAGAAAAATCTTTCAAAAGCCACCTGTGTAATCTGTTGTCCGTCTGAGGTTACCAAGATTGAACGCGACGTGATGGTCGATCTTGGCTCGAAGATGGGAATTTCAGATATTTTCATCGAAGAGGAAATCAAATCAGGGGCATTGGGAGCTGGCATAGATATCTTCAAGTCCAAAGGCGTCATGGTAGTGGATATCGGTGGCGGCACTACTGATGTCGGCATCATCTCCTTCGGTGATATCGTTATCTCCCGCACCATCAGAAAAGCCGGTTCGTTCATGGACGATGAAATTTGCAAGTATGTAAAGAAAACCCAGAGTGTTGAAATCGGAGAACTCACTTCGGAGAGAATGAAAATCGACCTCGGGGATTTGCACGAGAATGCAAAGATTGTCGTGAACAAGTATGCAGGACGTGACATGGTCAAGGGAATACCCAAGTGGGTAATGCTCTCTACCAAAGAAGTACAGACTGTGCTCAATCCAATCTTTGAAGAGATCGTCAAGTTGATCACTGCAGTCCTCAAGGACACTCCCCCAGAACTGTCAGCTGATATCTATAAGCATGGAATACTGCTCACCGGTGGTTGTTCCTTGATCCAGGGAATCGAAGAATATATCCAAAAGAGAATTCAGGTCCCTGTAAAAGTAATTCAGAACCCGCTTACCTGTGTTGCAGAGGGTACGAAATATTTGCTTAAGAACCGCGGAGATTATTTGGTAAATCCGCTTCAGCTTTAGGAGATTATCATCATGCCAATTACTACTCGTAAACAATCGAAAGAAACCGGGACACTGGGAAGAAACATCGGCATCGACTTGGGCACAGCAAATATCCTGGTCTATGTCGAAGGAGATGGTATCATCACGAACGAACCTTCTGTCATCGCATTCGACTATGCATCCGGGGAAGTCATCGCCACCGGAGTCATGGCTTCCAATATGGTAGGCAAAGGCCACCACGGGATTAAGATCGTCAGCCCACTCAATAAAGGGGTGATCTCTGACATCGAGGCAACGAAGAAACTCATTGAAATCTCACTGCACAAAATTGAGAACACCAACATTGATATCACTGAGTCTACCTTGTTGCTTTGCTGCCCTTCCGAGGTAACCCAACTTGAACGGGATTCCTTCATTGACCTTGGTAACAAACTCGGAGTGAAAGATGTATTCATTGAACAGGAAGTGAAAGCTGGCGCAATTGGGTCTGGTTTGGATATTTTTAGCAGCACTGGTTCGATGATCATCGACATCGGCGGAGGATCTACTGACATCGGAGTGCTCTCCCTCGGCGATATCGTTGTTGCTGAATCCAATAGAATAGCCGGAAACTATTTTGACAATGAGATTATGAACCACCTGCAATACGTACACGGCTTGCTCATTGGTAAAAAGACTGCCGAACGTATCAAGATGGAGATTGGCTCCCTTAGAGAGAAAATCGCCGAGCCTAAGCAGACCTATGCAAGCGGCCGAGATGTCGTCACAGGTCTACCGAAGAAAATCACTGTCACTGAAACTGAAATCCGTGATGTCCTGGTCAAACCCTTCGAATCAATTGCAACGATGGTTTTGAAGGTGTTGCAAAACACTCCTCCTGAACTCTCCTATGATATCATCGTCAATGGTATCTATATCAGTGGTGGTGGAGCTTTGATTGATGGAGTCGATGAGTTCTTGCACAAACGCATCGGCATGGATTTCCATATATCTAAACGTCCTCTGACTGCAGTGGTGGATGGCACCAAACTATTGCTGAAGAACAGAGGCAGCTATTTCGTCAAACCAACCGATTGAGCGTAGCCATCCTATGTCTCTGTATGCTGGACCTTTTCGCCTCGCATCGCAAAGGTCCGGCATACACATCATTTCAACTTCTACATTGTTAAGGTATATATCATGAAGAGATCCCTCGTAAGTTGTCTCATACTACTTAGCATCGGTGCGATCATTCTTGAACCTCGATTACACACTGAGTACAGCGTTCCGATTCGCATTTCATTGGTCCTGATTCTCATCTATCTGCTTTACTTCGTTCTTTTCAAAACTGGTCGGGAATCAAGAATCGCCGAATCATTCAACACGTGGCTTAAAGGTTATCGCACGAATCTAGACACCCATTTCTGCCTCTACATCATGGTGCAAACCAAAGGTTTGTTCTCATCCTGCATAGACCACCAACAAATCAAGAAGCTTTACAGAAAAATTTCCTATGAATTGGAAGGATATTTCGGCAAGGCTAATGTACAAAGGATCGGATTCGATGCATTTACCGTGCTACGGGAATTCCCCACCCCGAATGCTGGTAATGCCATCGAAAAAACCGAGTATCAGAGGATAGTAACCCGAACCATCTGTGAAAGACTTCTTAAAGTTGTACAACATACTGAAGAAAAATCCAGTGCGCAGTTTGATATCACCATAGGCTGTGCAGCCTCGGGACTCCGCTATCATATCGATAAGTTGGAACAATTGATCGACCTTGCCTACTTCGCTGCAATGCAAGCAAAGGAAAAACAAGATCCCTTCTTGGTAGCCGATGAGATGATCAGGGCACGAAAACTAGACATCGATGAATGCAAACAGGGATTTCTCTCCCTCGATTGGGAAAATGAATTCAATCCGTTTTTCCAACCAATCATCGATCCCCAGACCTTTGAGGTTATCGGCATAGAGAGCCTTGCCCGTTGGCAGCTCGGAGGGTTTCGAATCCTGGAGGCAAAGACTTTCAAGGATGTTGCACAGGAACTGAGTCATATAGCAACCATTGACGACACGATTATCACAAAAACCTTTGGTATCGTTCGCTCAATGATGGTATCAAAGCTAATCCCCTATGACTTTAAGATTGTGCTCAATATCAGCAACGAAAGTCTTTCCTCACATTTTTGTAAATATCTGCAGCGTCTCATTACCCGTTATGGACTCCAAGCCACGCAAATAGAATTGGATATCCATGACAGCGCCCTCTCCGATACAAGGACAGCAGCAATTCTTGAGGCATGCAAAAAAGCGGGGTTCAGGATTTCCCTTGATGTATTCAACAAGAATTCGTTTGATCTCTATACCTTTATGAATGCAGATATCAATACGCTCAAACTTGACTTTGCAAGCTTTACTCCCCAGTTGCAGCAAGTCTATCGAGCATTGAAGGAAACAGCTACATCCATGGGTATCGAGGTCTTGGCGAAAGGAATAGAGACCAAGGAAACCCTTGCCTCAGCGTTGGCACTGGAATGTGAATATCTACAAGGAAATTACTTCACCCCCCCTATCGCACGTCCCACCTTTGAGATTTTCATGAACAAGTACAAACAAGGGCTCTATACAGAGGAGGAAGAGACAGAAGAACAAGCCGAAGCTTAAGCTTGGATTCCCACAAGTTTCGCAAGCCATATGATGGTTGGGATGGAGAACACTGCCAACAAGGTAGTTACTATGAACATCTGTGAGGCATAGAGGCTGTCTTTCTCATACTTCAAGGCAAACATTGTGCTATTCACGGCAATCGGGCTTGCAGCAGCAATGATGATAACCAGCAGCATGGTCGGATTAAACGAAGTGAAACGGAAAACCATGATGATTACAGCGGGAACGAGGATCAATCTGTAAAACGAGATGAGATAGATCCGTGGTCGTTTTACAAATGCATCGATATTGGATTTTCCTAATGTGGCACCTGCGATCAACATGGCAAGCGGGGTATTCATGCTGCCCAGGTTATCAACTGCATCATATACAAAGGAAGGAAGTCGTATTTTCAGGATGAAAAATAAAAATCCGATAAATACGACGATGATTGCAGGGGATAACAAGTTTCTGGCAAGTTCCTGTGGCCTAGCTTTCCCAACCATCAAAATCACCCCTTGTGTCCAGAAGAACAAGGAGAACACGGTCAGATAGCTGGTAAGATAAAAAACACCTTCTTGGCCGAATAAGGCATAAGCAAGAGGAAGGCCGAAATATCCGCAATTGGAATACATGACACTCAATCTTTCGATTGCATGATCGCCGCTTCGCTTACTTACCACCAGATAGCCCACAATAATCTGAATTAGGAACGCGACTACAGATAATACAAAAGCAAAACCGAGACTGCGAAGCAATTCGGGCGTATAGCTTATTTGGTAGGAAATCAAAATGACTGCTGGATTGACTACCTGCAACAGCAGGATGGACATTCGCTTCAGTGTTGATTCATCGAACACACCCTTGCGATAGCATAGTACCCCTACTCCGAGTATCAAAAACATCATGAGAATTTTATCAAGCACTATTTGCATATCCACCTCGCGTCCTGCTTGACTGTATACTGTACGCTCCCTTCATGACAACCAGTAGGAGAAAAACAAACCTGCTTGACAGTATATTGCGACCTTTACATACTTCCCTCATGAAAAACGAAATAGTACGCCCAGTCTTTTTACTCTATATATCCAAATGCCTGATCGGAACCATCATCTGCTATGGATTCTATCTTGCATTTCCCCAGTATTACCTATATTGGTCAATTGTCAGCTTGTTGCTGGTTCTTGCCCCTGATCTAAACAATTCCATTGCCCTTCCCATTGCCCGTATCAAGGCAAACGTAACAGGAGCCATAGTTGGATTTACTTGTTTTCTTCTTCCCATCCCTCAGCTTCTCGGCCTTTGTTTAGGGGTTGTCGCGACTATCCTGATTTGTACGATATTCAACTATTCATCCTCGATCAGAAGCGCTTTGGCTGCCTTGGTAATCGTGAGGCTTCAAGAAGTTGGAGAGCCCATGTGGTCGTATGCCTTACAGCGTATTGTTGCAGTCATCTTAGGCTGCATTGTCGCCCTAGCCCTTACCCTATTGTTTCGTAGCTTTGAAACAAAGCTCAACGAAAAGGCTGCTAAAGCTAGTTAAACACGGGGTTCCTCGGGGCAAGGCTCCCTGCCGAATATCCCCAAATGGTGCCGTATTCAACAGGATTCTCTCCCATTTCTTCAAGCTGTCTCAGGTATTGGGCTATCGATTTTGATTCAATGATAATCACTGAACCCATTTCCTCGATTACTTTGCTATGCGCCCTCGTATGGTCAAACTCGAAGCGAAGGATACGCCTACCATCATCGGTGATCCCGATGGTCCGATATGTATTACTTTTGCCCACCCCGGGCAAGTTAATCGTATTTCTATCGGTCGCCAAGAATGGGATTCCATCGCCCTGCCTCACTACATCGATTTGCTCTATCATATTCTGAGCTTCGCTCATGAAGTGCCTGATCATCGAGAGATAACGCTGGGGAACATGCCCGATGGAACTTTCTTCCACTTGCTCCTGCATGGAACGGGCATTGGTGGCAAACAACTGGCGGTTCTCAGTGTATCCCTTGGAGGTAAATGTATAGTACGGAAGAATACCGATATCGTTGAGCACTTTTCTGAGTTTCGCTGAGTGTCCACGCCGACTTGCAGCAACGGTAAAAACTTCCTGGTTGGTTACAGCCCAACCTGCATCAAGAAGGCGTTTAATCCCTTTTCTCGTATCAGGGGTAATCTCCATGGCAGAGGAAATATGAGTCTGCACCACACACTGGTCTATCCCGACTTCAGCTGCTTGGACTTTAAAATCCGAAAGGACTTTCACGAGTTCTACCGTTATTCTTTGAGGAAGGTATACCGGAAGCTTAGTCCCCAGCCTTACCCGTCTCATAGGTGCATACTGCTCTTCTATAGACCGTCCTTCATTGTCTTCAATCTTTGCTTTTGCCATTTGTAATACTGCATCCAAAACGGTTTTCAAAGATTTGACCGAACTCATGAATGCATCTCCCCCTGTAATCAGGATATCCCAGAGATAGGGGTCATTGCGGAAATAGTCCATGTTCAGCGCCAGACGTTCTTCCCACGTCTGTTTAGGTCTGAGTTTTTCCAGATTGAAGTTGAACCTGCCAGCTTGGAAGTCATACATTCTTTGGCAATAGGCACACAGGCCCCCACATGCCCTACCCATGGTCTCAGGAATAAAGATTGCTACATTCGGGTAACGACGATGAATGTCATGTGAAGGCAATAGCCAGCCCGCTGCATTGGGAACTCCAACTTCGGCGACATCTTCCTTTTCCCAAGCGGTTATAGAACCGAATTCATCCAGAAGGTCCTGACTATAGAAGAGATAGGAACGGAGAACGATATCACTATGCGGATATTCCTGTTCTTCAATATTTCTTATATCGATCAAAGAGAGAAAATATGGGGTGGCAAAAATGGGTATCCCCTTTTTTTCACTCTTTCGCATGATAGAAAGCGTTTTTTTGTCCATACTATTTGCGAGATATAGATTCAAGTCATCAGCGCTGCGTATGGCAAAATGCAAATGAAAGCGATTGTCATTCCACCAAGCGAGTACTTGTTTTCGTTTCTCAGAGAGGCTCATATCCGGTTTGAACCGGAATTGGGTCTTATTATCATGGATAAGGGAAATACGATCGACCAGAAGATTTACAATGCGTTCTTTGTTTGCCTTCCTCCATTGGATTACCGAATGGTCGAGTCCACTCGGGTGCTTACTCATCCAGGTTTCTACCTGACTTCTGAAGGGAATCTCTCGTTCTTCCACCCCGCTTAATTGTGCTATCAGGTGAGCCATATCTTCCAAGAAATCAAGATTTGGATGTGTTTCCTCCCCCAATAGAATCTTTCTCAACATGATGATTGGATGGGAAATCACCTGCTTCCCATGTAAATTAGGGTCTTCGAAACGTTCTCCTTCGTAATCCAGATAATCCATCAACCTCAGGTATGCCATAGAGGAGCTGAGCAGGGTGTAATAATCCCTTTCTGTCTGTTTCTCTCCTGTATAATATGCCCACGCCTTGGGGAATGTCTGTTGCAAGGTAGCAGCAACTTGGTCTCTTAGCTCTGCAATCAAGGCTGCGTCATCAAGATTCTGATCAAGGAACAGGGCGATAAGTGTTCTGTTGTCAGCCTTCATTTGGGCGACAAGGGTAGCAATGTGATTTTCTTGTGGGTCCATACCATAAAGATACAAGCCAAACACACACCCTGTCAATGTTCTAATATTTTTACTTATATTACAAATAATTATTTGATATTTGTTTGACGAGATTCTTCTTTTTTATTATATTTATCGGCGAAACTAATTTTGCATGTATAGAAAAATTCATAGCAGCTTATTGATTGTACGGTTTCTTATTTTCTTAAAACCACAACAATGGCGCTGTTATCTTGTTTCGCCTTGACTATTGTCAAGAAAGAACGTATGAATATATGCGAATATATTAGAGGTATTATGTTAACATTTCATTCCCCGTCCCCTGAGGACAAACCATTATTTCCGAAATACAGCAAACATCTTGCGTATGAATATTATTACTCCTATGTAGCTCTTTGGGCTGATGCAATCGGTATCACTATTTGCAAGACTGACACTGCCCTATATCTACATATTGATGATGACGATTGTTTTCTTCTGCCCATAACAGATGACCTCCCCAAGGCTATGGAAGAGTTGAAAGCACATTGCCTGGAGAGCGGACAGCGCTTCCAATTGGAATGCGTGCCCACCAAAGAGGCCCTGGAGCTTGAGCAGATGGGATATACCATACAGCACATCCGCAACCTCGATGACTACCTGTATGAAAGCGAGAAGCTGATCAAACTATCAGGAAGAAAACTTCAGTCCAAACGAAACCATATTTCTCAGTTCGAACGGGAATATACCTATACGGTAAGAACCCTTTCCTCCAAAGAGCTTCGTGATGCCTGTTACAACATGGCGTTCAATACTTGGTTGGAAGGAAGAGATGGCACTACCAAGGAACTCCATGACGAAATGGGAGCCCTAAGACGAGCCTTGGATAATTGGGATGAATTGGGACTAGTAGGTATACTTGTCTGTGTAGACAACAATATAACCGCATTCACCATCGGAGAAATTATCGATGGAGAACTGGCAATCGTGCATTTCGAAAAAGCCGATACCACGTACAAAGGAATCTACTCGGTAATCAACCAATTGTTCGTCAGCCAATATCTTTCTGACGTTCACTACATCAACCGCCAGGAAGATGCCGGTGTTGAAGGACTGAGAAAAGCAAAACTCTCCTACAAACCCGATGTGATGGTTGAGAAATACAGGATAACCAAGACAGCATGATTATAGAACGCGCAAAACAAAGTGATTTTCAGGAACTCAAACAACTTTGGTCGATCGTCTTTGATGAACAGCCCGATTTCCTGGAGCACTTTTTCTCAACGCGTATCTTTTATGACCATATCTTTGTAGCAAGAGTTGAAGATAAGATAGTAAGTGCACTCCATGCACTGCCAATCTCGTACCATAAAGGGGGCATGGAGTATCCTTGCTCCTATATTGTCGGGGCTGCAACCTACAAAGAATTCAGGAAAAGGGGAATCATGAGCAAGCTGCTTGAAGCAACCAAGCAAGCCTATGATCATCCGATCACCCTCTTTCCTGCAGTCCGCCCCTTCTATGAATCAAACGGGTATTTCACAACCAGCAATGTACTTTCATTCGATCTGAAGAGCAGTACTGCTGAAACTATGATTGAATCAGAGGTTCTTAGCTTTGAGGAACTCAACGCCATATATACAAAGGCTACCGCAAAGGATGGAGCTTTGGTAAGGGATGAAAAAGCTTGGGAATTCCTGACCGAGGGGTATCAAACCTTGGCAGTTGCAGGCGCATATGCCTTCCTCAGTGAAGAAAAGGCTGTAGAGACCATGGCAAAGGATATACAATCCTCAGAAGCCCTGTTGCGACTTCTACAAGCACATGGAATAACAACTGTGCAGACACTCCCCGATTCCCCTATTGCTTCCCTATTTCCAAACCAAAAAGGAGTGCCCATCCCGATGGGGATGAGCACTGATGTAACACTACAAGGAATATATATTAGTGAGCAGTATTAACGAGTAATACACTCAAAAGTTTGCGTCCACTGATCGCCTTTATCATTGGTCAGAGTTACCGTGAACGGGATTGTGGTCCCCGATGGTGCATCACTGGAAACTAAGAACCTAAAGGTATTGGCTTCTCCACTAATATCCTGCTTCTCACTTGTTGCCCAAGGACTGTTGTTGGTACTTTGAAGCCCTGCGCCGATACTACCAAGATTCAATGTATCTTTGAGCATCTTCACATACTCACTGTCAGTACTTAGTGTGGCTTTTAGACCATTGAGGCCAACTGTTCCTGCATTGGCGTAGGTAAATCCAATACCAAGCTGGGTGTTAGTAGGCAGCTTCGAAGCATCATAATAGAGGACGGTGACATTATCGATGCTCAAGCTCTTCCACAATGCTTCAAAACTTGCACCTTTGCCCTGTACGGTATAAGTAGTAGGATCGGTGATCAACGTCCTAGTCGAACGATCATACCAACCTGCAAAGATTGTTGAACTGTCATTGGCAACTGGGGTGGGAACCTGCACGTTATCAAGGCTCTGTACAACAGAAGTACCATTGAGGCTGTCAGTAAACTGTACTCCCTCCTGATAGATGGCATACAGCGTCTGATCGGTATAACTCATAGGGATAGTTTCTCCAGGTTTGTAGGTAACCTCATCTGCAGTCAAACCCCAACCGGCAAGAATGCCAACCTGGGAGCTGTTGATACGAAGCTGACTTGCATCAGGCAGTGTTACGTCACTTGCAGGTTCCTGCTGGATGCTTTGTGTAAAGTTGTAATTGAAGGAGTCACCTTTGGCTGCCAAGTTAAGTGTCATCATTGGATGATAGTAAGGGCTGTTCTTGAAAAGCCAAGCTGCATCCTCAGCTTTCTGAGCATCATCAAGAGCCAGGATTTCCTGAAGCAATGTATCACTTGTCTCTTGGCTCATAGTATAGGTGCCAAGTGTTCTCAGTGTATCCAAGGCCGCATAATAGGCATCAGCATCGCCTTTTGCACGTGCACTATACATCTGCTGGCGTGCATCCTGAGCCTCGGTGGCAATTGCCGTATTGAGGGTGTCATAGGCACTCATCACGTCCTGTAGGCTTGTTGTAGTCAAATCCTCTTGTTGAATGGTTGCATACTGTTTCTCTGCAGTCGGCGTGGCCCCAAGGGCAAACATACCGAATGCAAGAAGAACTGTAGTAATGACGGTTGTACGTATACGTTTCATAAGCTTTCTCCTTACGTCAAAATCTGGTTCAGTACATCTACTGTAGTAATGACGTAGGGAAAAACTTGCAACCTTTTAAAGGATTTCTCCATCAACACTGCATCTTTTTGAAGATATGTGAAGAGCCTATGTATGAAAAACACCAGACTTGTACACTGTGTGACACTGGATTAAAGCAACTCAACAAGAATTTCTTTTTGCATACATCTCAAGATTTTTATTTGTTATATATTTTATGATTTATTTAATACATAATATAAAATATGGTAGAGAATCTTTACTCTTTGTCCACTT
>QJZS01000117.1 GCA_003247345.1 Spirochaetales bacterium | reverse complement strand
TCGTAGGCAGCCTTGCCTTCCATACCGGTTCCGACTCTCGGAGTCTCGGGGAATACAAGAGGAACAGCCTGACGTTGCATGTTCGATCCCATCAATGCACGGTTTGCGTCATCATGTTCCAAGAAAGGAATCAAAGAAGCTGCAACACTGAGTACCTGCTTTGGAGATACGTCAATATACTTGATATCCGTAGCCGGCTTGGTGGAATAATCACCACTGCGGCGAACAGGAATTTCAGTATCCATGAAGTTTCCGTCTGCATCGACCTTGGCGTTAGCCTGAGCGATGAAGTACTTCTCTTCATCATTTGCATCAAGGTAGCGGTATTGCTTGGAAACCACACCATTGATTACCTTGCGGTACGGGGATTCCAAGAAGCCATGCTGGTTGATACGGGTATAGTTTGCCAATGAAACAATCAAACCGATGTTCGGACCTTCAGGAGTCTCAATAGGACAAATGCGTCCGTAGTGAGTGTAGTGAACGTCACGAACTTCGAAACTTGCACGATCACGACTCAAACCACCGGGACCCAAAGCATTGAGCCTTCGTTTGTGAGTCAATTCAGCAAGCGGGTTAACCTGGTCCATAAACTGGGAAAGCTGGCTGCTACCAAAGAATTCCTTGATCGCTGCAACAATCGGCTTGATGGAAATCAGATCCTGAGGTTTTACAGAACCTGTCTCGAGGTTCATGCGCTCCTTGGCAATACGTTCCATTCTTGCAAATGCACTCTTTAGTGCATTCTGCAACAATTCACCAACTGATCTGACACGGCGATTGCCGAGATGGTCAATATCATCGACATTCTCTTCGCGGATAAATACCTTGATCAAGAAAGCCATCGTATTAACAATATCAGGAGGGGTAAGAACCGTCAGGTCGGTAGATGCATTTTCATCATCTTCTTCACTGTCAGTTCCAAACTTCTTATTGAATTTATAACGTCCAACCGAACCGAGGTCATACCTTCGGCTTGAGAAGAACATATCAGGAAGATCTTTTTCTGCTCGTTCGATGGCGATCATTTCACCAGGCATCAAAACAGAGAAGATAGGAGAAAGAACATCTTCCTTAGTAGGCTCGTCGAATCCTTCACGAGTGTACTTTGCGTCCTCAATCTCAAAACAATTGAGAATCATGTCACTGTGCAAGGTGCCTTCACCACGCATCAATACCAGCTGTACAGAAGCTACTTTCAATTCCAACAGCTCATCAATCTCGTGGGCATGAAGCATATCACCGGCACGAAGAACTTTCTTGTTCTCTCCGTCTACGGTTGCATATACATCCTTATACAAGTACCTATTTTCCAATCCAGCTTTGAACTCTGCATCATTTACCAATTCAACAGTTTCGGCAGCATAGAATTGTTCGAGAATTTTTTCACGAGTATCCAAACCAATCGCCCTAAGGAACAGAGTTCCCAAGATACGCTTCTTACGGTCGATTTTGGTATAGATAAGGTGCTTTTTATCATCAATCTCAAACTCCAACCAAGACCCTCTGTAAGGGATAATCCTGGAAGAGTAGACATCTTTTTCATTCGAGAAAATAACACCAGGGGAACGGTGGATCTGGCTGACCACTACCCGTTCTGCGCCATTGATAATGAAGGTGCCACGATCAGTCATCAAAGGAATATCTCCAAAGAAGATTTCCTTTTCTCTCATTTCTCCATTAGAGAATTCGAGGCTGATCGTTACTTTGATAGGTACACTATAGGACCGACCCTTCTGCTTACACTCCATTTCGGAGAATTTGATATTATCATAGTCGATTGTGTACCCTTTGTAGGCGAGACGCATCTCACCGTTGGGGCTATCAATGGGAAATGTCGACTGGAACACTTCCTCCAACCCGTACGACGGATCTGGCTCCAGCCCTTTAAGGCTGCGTTCCAGCTGCAAGAACCTCTCATACGAATCGAGTTGGACTCCGATAAGGTTTGGAAGTTCACAGACTTCATGAATTTCAGAACCGATGTACGTGCGTGTTATGGATTTGCCGTTGGCAACCATCATGTACCCTCCAAAGTCAATTGAGAAACAGACATACTCCCCTGCGCGAACAGGGAAAACAAAGACACAACTGGCCACCGGTGTCTATCCGGTGGCTCAATGAACCGGGCTAACGCCCACTTGCAAAAAACAAGAGCGGGGGGCCAGGTTGAACCTGATCCCCCAGGCTCAGATTAGTCAACGGGCTTAATCTCAACAGTACAGCCAGTAGCCTCAAGTTTCTCTTTGAGTGCATCTGCGTCTGCCTTGCTGACACTTTCCTTGACAACCTTATCGCCAGCCTCAACAAGTTCTTTTGCTTCCTTAAGGCCGAGACCTGTGATAGCACGAACTTCCTTAATAGCAGCGATCTTCTTTGAAGGATCAGCAGCCTTGAGGATAACGTTGAATTCAGTTGGCTCTTCAGCAGCTTCAGCAGCACCAGCAGCTGCAGGACCTGCAGCAACGGCAGCAGCAGCAGCCTGAACACCGAACTTCTCTTCCATCATCTTGATGAGGTCAGCGACCTCCATGACGGACATACTTGCAATTGCGTCCAAAATTTCTTCTTTTGTAGCCATATTATCTTCTCCTTAAACAGTTTTGTTTATCAACACAGTCATAGCAGGTTACCTGTGAAGACTAAGACTGTGTTTAGTTCTCTTCGCTGGTGGATTCTACTGAACCACCATTCTTCTCTACATAAGCAAGCAAGGTTGCTGCCAACTTCTGCACTGGAGCCTTCATGGTTCCCATCAAAGATGCGAGCAATTCCAATCTGGTTGGAAGCTTGCTGAATGCCTCAACCTGAGTTGCGTCAAAGAACGCACCATCAAGAAGAGCACCCTTTACTTCAAGAGGAGCACCCTCTTTCTGCATTGCGTACAGCTCTTTTGCAACTACGTTAGCCTCATCACCACGCACAAGTGCAATAGCGGTAGGGCCTACAAGCTGCTCATCAGCTTTTCTGTCCAGTTCGGACAAGGCAATCTTTGCAAACCGGTTCTTAACAACACGGTATGCAGCATCTTTCTGCATAAGGGACTGACGAAGGTTGGTGATCTGCTCAACGGTCATACCACGGTAATCAGTGAAGATATACCCGGTGTACTGGCTGAACTCATCCTTCAGAGCCTTGACGGCCTCTTCCTTGGCAGGGGTAATACGAGTTTTGTAATCCATAGTATGCTTCTCCTCTTACACCGTAGCCGACAGATCCTTCACATTTACACGGACACCAGGTCCCATTGTGGAGGAAAGGGCGATACTGACCACAAAGTCAGCCTTTGCATCAGAAGGCTTCTTACGAACGATTTCCTTGACGACAGACTTTGCGTTTTCGCAAACCAAAGCTGGATCCATGGAAACCTTTCCGATAGGAAGGTGGATAACGTTGGTCTTGTCAGAACGGAACTCAACACGACCTTGGGACAGCTCAGCAAGAGCACCCTTGATGTCAAAAGTTACGGTCTGAGTCTTGGGGTTCGGCATCAAGCCTCTACGTCCAAGAATAGGACCAAGACGTCCTACGTCCTTCATCATGTCAGGAGTGGCGACGGCCACGTCAAAGTCCATCCAACCACCACGAATCTGTTCGATGAGGTCGTTGTCGCCAACGAATGCTGCACCGGCTTCGCGAGCTTCTTCAGCCTTCTCACCCTTGGCAAAAACCAAGATGCGTTTCTGTGCTGAGAACTGGTGGGGAAGAACTACCGTGTCACGAACACTCTGGCTCTTCTTGAGGGTCAATTTGACAGAAACCTCAACGGTCTCATCAAAGGAAGCAAAGGCAAGATCTTTTACCAATGCGGCAGCCTCATCGAAGGTATAGAGCTTTTCACGGTCAACTTTCTTGATAGCTTCTCGATACTTCTTTCCGTGTTTCATATTACTGCTCCACCTCTACACCCATACTGCGAGCGGTACCCGCAATAATCTTCTTGGCAGCCTCGATGTCGTTTGCATTGAGGTCCTTCATTTTGGTTGTTGCGATTTCAGTCAACTGGTCCTGAGAAAGCTTGCCAACCTTCACCTTGTTGGGAGTTCCACTTCCGCTGGTAAGGCCCAAAGCCTTCTTGATAAGTACAGCGGCTGGTGGAGTCTTCAAGATAAACGTGAAGCTCTTGTCAGCATAAACAGTGATGATAACGGGAAGAGTAAGACCAGGTTCAAAATTCTTTGTCTTATCATTGAATTCCTGGACAAACTTAGGGGCACTGACACCATGAGGTCCGAGCGCAGGTCCGATTGGAGGCGCTGGGGTAGCCTTTTGGGCAGGGCACTGCAATTTGATTATCGCAGTAACCTTCTTCTTTGCCATTTTTTTCTCCTTACGCAATTAATTCCAATCATAAAGATTGGATTATGCGCTGGTATTAACGCCTGTCATACGATCAGGCTCCCACCTTATCAAAATGATAAGGGAGTAATCACAAACAAGTGGACTCGGTTGTAAAAGAACAGAAAAATCTCGTGTAGTCGGCCAGTCCAAAGACGACTACAGAATCTTTTCTACTTGTAGGAAATCCACTTCAACCGGAGTGGAGCGTCCAAAAATTCCGACGCTGACCCGCATGCGGGCTTTTTCAAGGTTCACTTCCTCAATCACACCAGTGAAAGAATCGAAAGGACCTTCGATAATGCGTACCTGCTCTCCTACAGAGAAGGTTTGCTTTGGTTTGAAGACTTTTTCAGCGGGTAGATCGCCGGTCTTCTGGAAGAGACTTTTTACTTCGCCAGCAGAAAGCGGTTGTGGTTTAACACTATCGCTTGGGCTTACGAAACCCGTAACACCCTGAATCCGCTTAATTTGGGAAGCCCAAATTTTCCAACTGTTTTCAGGCAGGTCAAGCTCAACCAAAATATATCCAGGAAGAATCTTACGCTTCACCTCGCGACGGACTCCTTCCTTCACTTCTACTACCGTTTCGAAAGGAACTTTGACATCCGTGCAAATGAGCGCGAAGTCCATATCGGTCTCGCGCATCTTGTTGATGATTCGCTCAATCTTCTGTTCATACCCTGAATAGGTATGTACTACGTACCAGCCTTTTGCCATGACTCCGCCTTATAGGACAAACAATACACCCTTGAGTAGTAGAAAGTCTACCAACCCAAGGAAGATTGCGATCATAGCTGTAGAGACAAGTACGACCTTTGTCGAAGAAATGACAGCTTCACGGGAGGGCCATACAACTTTCTTCAGCTCCTGACCAGACTCCTTGAAATACTTAATAAACTTCTTCATAGAAGGACTCCTTGGAAAAATAATCAAGAAGCAGACAGGCCAAGAAGGACTCGAACCCTCAACATCCGGTTTTGGAGACCAGCGCTCTACCAATTGGAGCTATTGGCCTATTTGCTTCTCGATTGAACAACCTTATTTAATCTTTGCCTCGCGGTGCAAGGTGTGCTTGCGCTCAAACGGACAATACTTCATCAACTCAAGCTTACCTTGAGTGTTTCTCCGATTCTTCTCGGTAGTGTAATTCTTCTGCTTACATTCGGTACACTGAAGAGCAATTTTCTCAACAGGACCTTTTTTCTTTGAATCAGCCATCACGTGCTCCTCGGTGAGTATTCACCACTATCCTTCTTCCCAAGCGGAAAGGGATAAAAAAAGAGCCCTCGAACGGATTTGAACCGTTGACCCCCACCTTACCATGGTGGTGCTCTACCGACTGAGCTACAAGGGCGTCGGCCATATATCAGGTAATCCACGAGAGTAAAACCTATACATGCAGAAGCTAACTTATCAAAGTGAGGTTGTTTTGTCAATATATCTCTTCAAGAATAAGGAAAAAGTTGGACCCAGTTGCCCAGAAAACTTCTATCTTATATAGTGAGTACGTGCTATTTCTACCAATTACAAGGAGTTCCTATGAAGGATCAACAGAAAACACGCTACGGCCATAGTGCCGCTGACATTGCGCAGGACTTTGCTGAACATTTGAAGTACAGCCAAGATGCAGATATCTACCATACCACCAAGGAAGGAAGGTACACGGCTCTTGCTCTTTCGGTAAGGGACAGAATCATCAACCAATGGCATATAAGTCGCAAAACACAGCGAAGTAATGAAGCTAAGCGAGTGTATTACTTGTCACTGGAATTCCTGATGGGTCGTGCCATGACCAATAATATCATCAACCTTGGTTTGGAAAAGGAAGTACGTGAGGCTCTCAGCACTCTCGGCTATACCTATGAAGAATTATGTGAGTTGGAACCGGATGCCGGTTTGGGTAACGGAGGCCTTGGCAGACTTGCTGCTTGCTTCCTTGATTCTTTGGCAACGCTTGAGATTCCAGCCTACGGATACGGCATTCGATACAACTACGGAATATTCAGACAGCAGATCAAGAATGGTTGGCAAGCAGAACAACCCGACAATTGGCTTCGCGACGGCAACCCTTGGGAAATCCATCGTCCGGATGTAGTATACAACGTCCAATTCGGTGGTGAAGTACAAGTCATCAGAGAAGATGGAAGAGATCGCTTCAAATGGGCCGGATCAGAAATTGTTCAGGGGGTTGCTTACGATACCCCGATAATCGGATACGGATGCAAGACGGTAAACACCTTGCGTCTCTGGTCGGCAAAAAGCCCTGAAGCTTTCAATTTTCACGAATTCAACGATGGTGACTATACAGAAGCCGTACGCTCAAAGATCACTGCAGAGAATCTAAGCCAGGTTCTCTATCCCAATGACACCTTATATATGGGAAAGGAATTACGACTGAAACAGCAGTATTTCTTCGTAGCCTGCTCACTGGCCGACATCATTAGACGCTTCAAGCGCAAGAACAACAGTTGGGCTACCCTTCCGAATTACGCTGCCATCCAGCTCAATGATACTCACCCTTCCCTAGCTGTTCCAGAATTGATGCGTATCCTTGTAGACGAGGAGAACCTCGATTGGGATAAAGCATGGAAAGTCACGGTGGAAACACTGGGATATACAAACCACACCTTAATGCCGGAAGCATTGGAAAAATGGTCTCTTCCCATGTTGCAGAAAATTCTTCCTAGACATATGCAGATCATCTTTGAAATCAACCATAGATTCTTGCAGCAGGCAGTATCCTACTTCCCACTGCAACCTCAGATGCTCAGCAAAATCAGCATTATCGAGGAAACCAACCCAAAACAAGTAAGAATGGCACATCTCGCAATAATCGGAAGCCACAGTACCAACGGTGTTGCCGAGCTGCATTCCCAACTTTTGAAAAAATCCATGTTCCCACAGTTCAATCTAATCTTTGGGGACCGATTCAACAACAAGACAAACGGCATCACCCAACGCAGATGGTTGCTGGCTTCCAATCCCAAGCTCGCCTCTTTGATCAATAGTGCAATCGGGGATGGATGGATTACCGATTATCAACAGATTGCGAAGCTAAAACCGTTTGCAGAGGATAAGAATTTCCTCTCAGACTTCTCTGCAATCAAGAACGAGAACAAGCTCAGAGCCGCAGCGTTCTTGCAGAAGGACAGCAACCTGATCATAAACACCAACAGCTTCTTTGATGTACAGGTAAAGAGAATCCATGAGTACAAACGACAATTGCTCAATGCCTTGAACATCCTACTTATTTACAATGATTTGAAAGCTGGCGGGGATGCTACCAAGAACATGGAGAGCACAACCTTCCTCTTTGGAGGCAAAGCTGCTCCCGGCTATGTAAATGCCAAATTAATCATCAAGCTAATCAATAACATCGCCAAGGTGATTAACTCAGACCCAGTTGCAAAAGACCGTTTGGCAGTTCATTTCATGCCCAACTATCGTGTATCCATGGCAGAGGCAATCATCCCGGCAACCAATCTTTCGGAACAGATTTCAACGGCAGGGACAGAAGCCTCAGGAACAGGAAACATGAAATTCATGTGTAATGGAGCATTGACCATCGGTACGATGGATGGCGCCAATATTGAGATAGCCCAAGAAGCAGGCGAAGAGAATATGTTCATCTTCGGGAATACCGAAGAAGAGATCGAGAAACTCAGCCACTCCTACAACCCGTTTGCAGTGGTGATGGCAGACGCGAAAATCAAAGAAGCCATCGACCTTCTCTTCAGCGGTTATTTCAATGTGAATGAGCCTAATATCTTCGAACCTCTGAGAAGAAGCTTGTTTGAGGAAGGCGATAGATACTATCACTTTGCAGATCTGAAAATGTACAGCGAAGCACACCAGAGAGCGAGAGATTTGTATGCAGGAGATCGAGATGAATGGAACCGGAGGGCTGTACTCAATATTGCAGCAAGCGGGAAATTCTCAAGTGACCGTACTATCTCCGAATATGCAAAGGATATTTGGAACATCTCACCCTGTCCGGTAGAAAAGGACACCAGTGAGGATACTGCCTTACAAGATGCCAAAAAGCGATAGTAAGCAGATAAGTTGACGAAAATATATCACCTAACCTAGTTGGGTGATATATTTTTATCATTTCAGTATAAAATTATTTATTTACATGTCAAAGCTCTGTCTATAAATTACAAAACACTTTTCCAATAATAGCGCATTTGTGGCATTCAGGCTCTTAACCCATGTTATATTCATGATATGAATAAGTTTTGGGAAAGAGTAATGAATCTTCTCGGCTCGCCTACGGTAGTAGAGCTTGCAGGGATGCTCCATGTAAAACGCAGTACCCTCTCCAGCTGGATCCATACAGACAGGGAACCACCATTGAAAGTCGGTCTTCGGATTGCCGAAATCACCGGTGTCAAACTGAAATGGCTCGTACATGGTGGGGAATGGGATATATCAGAAGACGAAATAGCAACAGAAAGTCTAGAACATCATAGAACGCTTGTCGTGAAACAAATAAATCGGCTGAATGTGGACCAACTCCAGGTGATTCAGACGATACTTCACTATTATCAGACAAATCCTGCTATAAACCCAAGCCAGAAACCAAGTCCTTAACCCAAGGAGCCATTAAGGCAAGTGTCGGAGCTATGATCATCGACGGCAAGAAGTTTCCGGTTTTCGTTTTACGAATATCGAGCAAGCCAAAGCCAATCATAATCAGCAAAACTCCTCCGACAGCGGCCAATTCGCCGATTCCAGATTCACCGAGAATCGGTGCTATCCAGCCTCCTGCCAAGGTGAAAAACCCTTGGTACACTAGGATAAAAAGAGCACTTGCCATAACACCTACGCCATAAGCAGCACTGAAAATTATTGCCATGCATCCATCCATGATGGATTTCACCAATATCAACTGGTAATCTCCTACAGTTCCCGCTTGGATAGAACCGACAACTGACATTGCACCGCTACAGAACAAGAGAGAGGCATTGAGAAATCCAAGGGCAAAATTACGAGCATTGTCGGCATTCCCTTCCCCGCGACTCAACTTCTTTTCCATCCAGGTACCGAAGGCCATCACCCCGTCTTCAATCTTCAGGAGATACCCGACAAACCCCCCGATGACGACCGAGAACAATAAAATCAAATAGGAACTGGTCTGCATAGCCATGGAGAGACCAATGACAAGGGTAACAAAACCTGCGGATGTAAAAACAACCTCTTGGTAGGAGGCTTTAAGCCGATGTTTCAAAAAGAGTCCGATAAATGATCCGATTATAACCGTCAGAGCATTGAAGTAGGTAGCAATCATAATGGCTTGGAGTATAATACGATTATGAGTCTCACTCAAGGAAGGAATATGCAAAATCTCATATTGGCCGCAGGATTGGCATCAAGAAGCAAGGGAGAAAAGCTCTTGTTCCCCTACAAAGGAACAACCATCATTGCCCATGCAGTATCTCAATCTTTGCAAGCTGGATTGAAAACCATCGTGGTGACAGGCTTTCAGTCAGAGCAAATCAGGCAAGCTCTCTCCCACATTTCCAATCCTTTGCTTAAAATCGTGCACAATGAATTCTTTGAAAATGGACAAGGCAGCTCCACAATATGTGCAGCTGCCTATCTCGATAGATCCGAGTCCTTTTTCATCTCTCTGGCTGATATGCCACTGATAGAAAGTCATCACTATGAGTTTCTCATGCAGAGGGCAAAAGAATCAGTGGTACGCCCTTCCTATAAAGGAAGACTGGGACATCCGGTCCTTCTGGATCCCAGCTTCATCCCCATTATACTTGCCCAAGACAGCAGTTTTACCATGAGACAACTTCTGAAGGACTATCCGGTACAAGCAATCGATGTCTCAGATCAGGCTTACGTATTCGATATTGATACGCCTGAGGCGTATCAATATCTGCTTAGTATTACTTGACCACCACTGCTTCCACAGCATCGCCACTACGGGTAAGCAAAATTTGCTGGCCCTGTTTGATCTCTCCGGAAAGCAATTTCACCGAAAGGGGATTTTCCACCAATCTCTGTATTGCACGACGAATTGGACGAGCGCCAAAGACTGGATCATATCCCTCACTGTATAACAGTTGCAGTACATCATCATCCCAAGAAAGAAGGTACCCTCTCTTCTCCAGCCTCTGACGAAGCTGATCAAGCTGGAGAACCACAATCTTTTTAATGTGTTCTGGTCCCAAGCTCTCAAAGATAATGATTTCATCAAGTCGGTTGATAAACTCTGGTTTGAACGAGGCATGAATGATCTCATTCACCATTTTCGAGCCTTCCTCATGACTTTTTGCACTCAGCAATTGTTGGCTGCCCAAGTTACTCGTCAGAATGATTACCGTATTGGTAAAGTCAACCACACGACCTTGTCCGTCGGTCAACCTGCCATCATCCAGCAATTGCAAAAGCACATTGAATACATCAGGATGAGCCTTCTCGATTTCATCAAAGAGAATTACCGAATACGGTCGGCGGCGTACGACTTCCGTCAATTGTCCGCCTTGGTCATACCCGACATACCCCGGAGGAGCTCCGATCAATCTACTGACTGAGAACTTCTCCATATACTCACTCATATCAATTCGAGTCAAAGCTTTCTCGTCATCAAACAAGAATTGAGCCAGAACCTTTGCCAACAAAGTCTTTCCCACCCCGGTAGGACCGGCGAATAGGAATGTACCCAACGGCCTGTGTTCGTCCCCGATTCCTGCTTTATTGCGTCTTATGGCATCGCTTACCGCTTGAATGGCTTGCTTTTGGCCGACTACCTGAGCTGCAAGCGTTTGTTCAAGATGCAAGTACTTCTGCATCTCGCTTTCTTTCATTTTGGTAACAGGAACACCTGTCCAGTTGCTGACAATACGGGCAATATCGTCTTCGCTGACCTCTTCGCGCAACATCTGCCTTCCTTCAGTTTGCACACTGGCCAATTGCTCTGACATCTTTTCAATCTGCCTCATCAAGTCAGGGATCTCCCCGTGCTTGATCTGTGCAGCCTTGGCAAGATCGCCATCCCTCTCAGCACGCTGCTCTTCAGTTTTCAGCTGTTCCAAACGAGCTTTGTTCTCACGCAATTGTGCAATGGAATTACGTTCATTTCCCCATTGCAAATGCATGGAGTCGCGTTTTCCTTTCAATTCACTCAATTCACTTTCAATCTTGCCCATACGCTCGGAACTTGCTTTATCAGTTTCACGAGATAAAGCCTGCTTCTCAATGTTCAGCTGCAGTATTTTCCGCTCAATCTGGTCCAATTCCTCAGGCTGGCTCTCAATTTCCATTTTCAATTGGCTGGCAGCCTCATCTACCAAATCGATGGCCTTATCAGGAAGAAATCGGTTGGTGATGTACCGATTGCTCAGCGTGGCAGCGGCAACCAGTGCCTCATCCTTGATCCGCACCCCGTGGTGTACTTCATAACGTTCCTTCAATCCACGTAGGATTGCAATGGTTGATTCTACCGTCGGTTCCTTGGTGAATACCGGCTGAAATCTTCGTTCCAACGCCTTATCCGGCTCGATATATTTACGATACTCGTCCAGCGTTGTTGCGCCGATTGCATGCAACTCGCCTCTTGCGAGGGCGGGCTTGATCAAATTGGAAGCATCCGTGGACCCTTCACTGGCACCAGCTCCTACGATGGTATGCAGCTCATCGATGAACAGGATGATTCGCCCTTCGCTGGATGTGACTTCCTGGACAACCGCTTTCAAGCGTTCCTCAAACTCTCCTCTGAACTTCGCTCCGGCAACCAAAGCTCCCAGATCAAGGCTGAGTATCTGCTTGTCCTTCAGTGATTCAGGGACATCAGCAGAGGCTATACGCAAGGCAAGACCCTCAACGATTGCCGTTTTTCCTACTCCAGGCTCACCGATTAATACCGGATTATTCTTTGTCCTTCGCGAAAGGACCTGCATCACACGCCGTATTTCCTCATCACGGCCAATGACAGGATCCAGTTTCCCCTGTCGGGCCAGATTCGTCATGTCCTTGCAATATTTCTGCAGTGCTTGGTAACGGCTTTCAGGATCCTCATTCTGGATTGTCTGGTTTCCTCGTATGGTCTGCAGTGCTTGCATAATCGAATCCTTGGTCACTCCAAGGCTCTTGAGAGCTCTGCTGGTTTCTGAGTTGTCATCAAGAACAGCCAACAGTACATGCTCCGCACTCAAATACTGGTCTTTAAAATCAGAAGCAATCTTATCGGCGGCATACAGCTGGTTCCCCAATTGGGCGGAAATCGAACGTTGGGCATTTCCTCCATACGATTTAGGAAGTTTCTTGACCAACTCTTCCAGCTTTGCACTCACCAATGCAGGCCTCACCCCCAACCGATCGAACAACGGCATAAGGAGACCTTCTTTCTGTGCAAGCAATGCCAGCAAAAGATGTTCTGTAGTGATCTCTGCGTTTCCACTTTCGTTGGCAAGCATATCGGCATCACCGAGTGCCTGACGCAGCTTAATTGTCATTTTATCTATATTCATGGATACTCCTCACCTTTAGGTATGAAGCAACCGACCCCACTCTTAGGGTCTTCAGTCCTGTACATATATTAATATAGTGAGGATTATTGCTATCGGCTAGAAACTATTGCCCACCCGATAGAAATCAAGATAGGTCCCGATCAATTGCTTTGATAGTTGCATATCGAACGTATCCAGAAAAGCTACCTGAAAACAGGAAGACTCAAGCAACAACAGGATGTGATCTGCAATTCGATTCAAATCGCAATCGATGATTTGCCCTTCATTAACGCCCATGCGCAACAGTCTCTTAAAAAGAATGGTGAGCTTTGCAGTTCTCCGAAGTATTATCTGATTGAAATCACGCCCTTCTTTCTTCATCTGGAGCATTACATCAACCAGACTGGTCAATTCTCCGCTCTGTTCGCTTGCTGTTTGCATGATATCCCAACAGATTGTAGTGATCCGGCTGATGTAGTCTTGATCAGTGGACCATGCAAACGATGCATACTTGTTGAACATTCTTCCTGTGACAAGTTTTACAGCGTAATAATAAATTTCTTCCTTGTCCTTGAAATACTGATAGATGGTAGGTCGTGAGATCCCGCATTCGGTCGCAATCAAAGATAGATTGGAGTCGCGATAGCCCTCTCTAGCGAACACTCTCAGTGCTGTCTGTAATATTTTCTCTTTTCGCTCTTCATGGTCTATCTTTTTCGGCATGCACCCTACTCCTACTGTTGGTAGAAATTTATTGTTGTACTACAATATACCATCTAACTGTAAAAAACAAAAGAATTGTTGCGGGGTTTCGCCATGCTTTTCATTATCCTTATTAGCTTTCTGTTACTTTTTATTCTTATTTTACTGGGAAGAACCCTGGTATTGCGTAAGAAACCAACCATTTCTGACAATCATGTCGTCACCTCGGAAATGCCTCAGGCTGTAGAGCTGTAGATATTCTGACCAAGGCAATCGCATGCAAAACAGTATCGTATGCCGACCCTTCCAGAACAGATTGGTCCCAGTTCTCTCTGCTCATTGATGTTATACAGACTTCATTCCCGTCGTGTGCAGCGCATCGGATCGAATCTGAGGAGATAGGTCCATACAATCTTGTGTATCGGTTCCAGGGAACCGATGCATCAAATCAGCCAGCCCTTCTCACAGCACATTATGATGTCGTAAATGCAAAAGAAGACCAATGGTCCTATCCTCCGTTCCAAGGTACTGTTGCGGATGATTACCTGTATGGGCGAGGAAGTTTTGACTGCAAGCTCCAAGTTGTCAGCATTCTCTCGGCATTTGAACAGATCCTGCAATCAGGAGAGTCTTTGAAGCATACCTGGTATGTTGCCTTCGGATGTGATGAGGAGAGCAACAGTAGCACCGAAGGTGCCAGTAGAATTGTAAGCTATTTTGAAATGCAAAACTTATCATTCAGTTTTGTCCTTGATGAAGGTGGGGTCGTAAGCGAAAACTACATCAAAGGTTTTGACCAGAGCATTGCAGTGGTCGGCATTGGGGAGAAAGGCTACCTAGATATGGAGCTCTCTGTCAAAAAGGTTGCGGGGCACTCATCAACTCCGACATTCCCCACTGCATTAGGGGTACTTTCAAAGGCAGTCAGCCGATTGGAACAGAGTCAGATGCCACCAACAATCACCTATCCGGTCAAGCAGATGCTGACCAACCTAGGCAAGGAAGGCCCGTTGCCTTACAGTTTGCTCTTCCTCAATCTCTGGGCAACAAAGCCTCTGTTGCAAGCAATATTTACGAAGAGCTCTACACTCAATGCATTGATCCGTACCACTGTAGTTCCTACAGTCATCTCAGCCAGTGATAAAAGCAACGTAATCGCCCAACAAGCCGTGGCCCAAGTGAATGCGAGGGTTCTCCCAGGCCAAGGGGAAAGAGAGGTCATCTCCTGGGTGAAACAGACGATAAAGGAAGATGAAGTCCAAGTGAAATCCTTACGTTACAATGCCCCATCAAAGGTAAGCAGCGTGGAATGCAATGAATTTTCATTCATCTCTAACACGATACGAACGATATTTCCCGATGCATTGGTAACCCCGTATCTTATGCTCGGAGCAACCGATGCAAGAAAGTACGAAAGACTCAGCAAAAACATCTTCCGGTTCACTCCGGCACGAATGACAAAAGATGAAGTGGATAGAATGCATGCCCCCGATGAACGAATCAGTTTGGACAATATCAGGAAGGCACAGCAATTCTACCAAACACTTCTGAAAACGTGGTGACATGCAAAAGCCCCGTTCATCGCGGGGCCTTGCATGTACAGGATGGTTGTTCATCCAGATTATTTAATTTTTACTTCTATTGCCTTCGGCTTAACCACTTCCTTTTTAGGAAGAGAAAGCTTGAGCACCCCGTTGGAGAATTCTCCCTCGATTTGCTCCTCATTTACATCCTCGGGCAAGGAGAAGGAACGTTCGAAGCACTGGTAGTAACGCTCAGAAACCAAATGTTTCTTTGCCTTATCGTCCTTCTTGCTCTCCTTCTTTGAGCTGAGCGTCAACACATGCTTCTCAATGCTGACCTTCACTTCTTCCTGTTTGTATCCAGGGAGTTCCGCTTCCAGAACATACGCGTCATCCTTTTCAGTAATATCTACTGCAGGTACTTTACTGGAGTATAATCCCCAGTCACCAAGCATGTTGTTGAACATGGAGTCAAAGGCCGACTCAACCGGTGAATTGTAATTTTGTCTTGTTGCTAAATATCTCATACGACACCTCCGTGTTATTTTGTTCTTTTCTGCTCCTTTTCGGGAGTCATATACATAAATGCAAGAGGCGTGCCAAGTTTTTACTTGTTCTATAAAATATTTTTAATTACTTATATCTGCAGAAGTTGCATAGGTATTACAACCCCAAGATCGATCATACAATGTTATGCTTTCTTTCCTGTTGGGTCACTGCGATACCCCAATAGCGAAATCAGGTTCATATTCGTATCATTTTGACACACACGAATCAAAATGACTCGTATTTTTGGGTACAGACAAAAAAATTGCCTTCCCGGGAAGGGAAGACAATCATTAGATTTTTGCCGTCTTATGCAAGATCTGCAAGAGTTGCAACCATCACAGCCTTGATCGTATGCATCCGGTTCTCAGCCTCGTCGAAGACGATTGAGTGTTTGCTGCGGAAGACTTCGTCTGTGACTTCCAACTCTTCCAAGCCAAATTGGCTGTGGATCTGCTGAGCTATGCTCGTATTCAGATCGTGGAAGGAAGGAAGACAGTGTTCAAACAACACATTGTCATTTCCAGAAGCTTTAAGAAGGTCCATCGTCACCTGATAATCCTTCAACAAGGCAATCCTCGAAGCAGTTTGATCTTCCTCGCCCATGGATACCCATACATCAGTGTAGATGACATCGACTCCCTTCACGGCTTCGGCCGGATCGGTGGTTACCGAAATCTTGGCACCTGTCTTGCCTGCCACAGGGGAGAGCTCATCAAGCAAATCCTGAGCAGGGAACAACTCCTTCGGTGCTGCAATGCGATATTCCATACCCAACTTTGCGGCTCCGATCATCAAGGCATTGGAAACATTGTTTCTTCCATCGCCGATATAGGCAAACTTCAGATCACTGGGTTTCTTGCCCGTATGCTCCATAGCTGTGAGCACATCAGCCAAAACCTGGGTCGGGTGATCATCATCGGTCAACCCATTCCATACGGGAACTCCGCTGAAATTTGCGAGATCGGAAATCAACTGTTGGGAAAATCCACGATATTGGATGCCGTCGTACATTCTTCCCAAAACTTTTGCTGTGTCTTCAATTGATTCCTTCTTACCCATCTGACTATTCGTAAGGAAGGTCACCTGGGCACCTTCATCAAATGCCGCAACCTCAAAGGAGCAACGGGTACGAGTGGAACTTTTATCAAAAATCAAAACAATATTCTTGTCTGCGAGCAATTTGCCTTGCAAATTTGCAGGATACTGTTGTCCTTTCTTTTTTGCTTTCAAGTCAATTGAAAGCTGAAGAAACTGAAGGATCTCCTCTGTTGAGAAATCCTTGAGAGTTAAAAAACTGCGCCCTTTCATAGAAATCATATCAGCCTCCGTTGCTATGTCCGGTGATTGTACATATTTATACATAATCTGTCAACATTTATGCATTAATATTCAGTAATTCTCTGATTAAATGTATATCTATACAAAAAGAGCCTCCCAACCGCGCGGTAGGAGGCTCGTAGCAATCAAAAATTCTTACTCGTTGACCAAAACGACTTCCCCATTGGGATATCGCTCGGCTACATAGTCGGCAATCTTCTGGCTGTGAAGAGCCTTTACCAAGGCAACAATGGCTGGATCATTTTCATGACCTTCCTTTACGGCGACCACATTCACGTACGGGCTATCGGCACCTTCGACCAAAAGTCCATCGCGGGTTGCAATCAAACCGGCAGGTATTGCATAGTTTCCATTGATGATAGCTGCATCAACATCCTGAAGTACACGAGGGAGACTTGCTGCCTCAATCTCACGGAACTTCAAGTTCTTCGGATTGGTAACTATATCAAGCGGAGTTGCCTCAAGGCCTGCATTGGAATCAAGCTTCAACAAGCCAGCACTTTCAAGCAAAAGCAAAGCTCTACCTTCATTGGTAGGATCATTCGGAATTGCAATGGTTGCCCCGTTTGGCAGTGCATCAATACTCTTATAGGTATTTGAATATACGGCAAACGGTTCTACATGGATTCCACCTGCACTTACCAGATGATACCCCTTCTCCTTGTTGAATGATTCAAGGTAGGGGATGTGCTGGAAGTAGTTGGCATCCAATTCCCCAGATTCCAAGGCTTCGTTGGGAGTTACGTAATCAGTAAACTCCTTAACTTTCAAGGTAATCCCCTGAGCAGCAAGGTCATCAACCACAAGGTTAAGGAATGCGGCATGTGGTTCCGGGGTAGCTCCCACGAGAAGTGTCGTGGAACTTGCCTCTTCCTTTGTTCCTGCTGCAAATAGTGAAGCAGCAAGCAACAATACTACAGTAATACTAATAATCTTTTTCATACAATGTATCTCCTGCTCTCCCCCGTTAGGATGAGAGATGTGTCAAAATGATGATCAACGGCGGGCTAGCAGCCTGGCACTGATCTTGTTGCCTATGACCTGGATGATCTCAACGAGAACCAGAATCACGACAACAGCAACAAACATGATATCGCCACGGAAACGTTGGTAGCCATAGCGAATGGCAAGGTCTCCAAGTCCTCCTCCCCCGATAGCACCAGCCATGGCTGAATAGCCGATGAGGTTGATGATCGTCAGGGTAACTCCGCTGACCAAGGAGGGAAGCGCCTCAGGAATCAAAACCTTTCTTACAATCTGAAAATTGGTGGAACCCATAGCACGGGCGGCCTGAACGACCCCCGGATCCACCTCCTTCAGTGCGGTCTCGATGATACGAGCCACAAACGGTGCTGCCGCGATGGACAGCGGTACTATCGTTGCCGTAGTACCAATACTTGTCCCGATCAAAAGCCTGGACAAGGGAAACAACAAAATCATCAATATGATGAACGGAAAGGAACGCAATACGTTTACGATACGTCCCAAGAGATTATTCAATACGGGATGCGGAATGATTCCGCCTTGTTCTTCACTGGAAGTTGCAGCAAGAAGAATACCCAAAGGCAAACCCAAAATGAGAGAAAATAAGGTGGAGAATAGGACCATGCTCAAGGTTTCCATGGTTGCTCCAAATACGAGTACCCATAGTTTGCTCATATGCTCTGTTCCTCCTCTACCACGACACCCATCTGATTCAGTGCCTCGATGGCCTTTTTCTGTGCTTCTGCCTCACCATTGATATCAACGATCATGGTACCAATGTGGACATCTCCTACTTTTTGAACCCCGCCGGCCCGGATATTGAAATCCACACCGACTTGGCGGCTAATCTTACTGAGTATCGGCTGGTCGGTCGTACCGCCACGGAATCGCAGGGTATAGGCACCGCTGTTCTTGGACCATTGGACCATTTGATCGGAGGCTGAGGCATCGTCCACACCAACAAGATGGGTAAGGAATTCCTTGGTCACCTCACTGGAGGGATTTGCAAAAATATCAGCAACCAGACCTTGCTCTACAACAACCCCATCATTGAGTACAGCCACTTGATCACAAGCATCCCGTACTACTTCCATCTGGTGAGTGATCATGACCACAGTCAAGGACATTTTGCGCTGGATGTCTTTTAATAAGGCAAGAATGGAATGGGTGGTCTGGGGATCCAAAGCACTGGTAGCCTCGTCACAAAAAAGGATGTCAGGATTACAAGCCAATGCACGTGCAATTGCAACACGCTGCTTCTGCCCTCCGCTTAGGGTGCTGATCGGGGCTTTGCCCCTTCCTTCCAAACCCACCAAAGCCAAAAGAGTCTGCACCCTTTGGTCGATTTCACCCTTCGGCGTTCCCGTGATTTCCAGAGGATAGGCTATATTTTGTTCAGCGTTTCGACTGGAGAACAGATTGAAATTCTGAAAGATCATCCCGATCCTTCGTCTTCTCTCGATCAGAGCATCCTTTTTAAGGTCGTCAACACGTATATCATCAAAAAATACTTCACCGGCATCAGGTCGTTCGAGCAAACTAATCAATCTGACTAATGTCGACTTACCTGCACCGCTCTTGCCAATAATGCCATAAATGGTGTTTGAGGGTATGGATAGGCTGATTCCATCCACTGCATGCAAATCGCCATAGGTTCTTTTTAGGTCTTTCAAATTAATTTGCATTCATCTCCCCTCAATATCCATGTAAGTACACGAATTATTTCCATAATAGTCAAAGCAAGGATATTGGACAAGAGTATATTGCCCTAAATATATTAATTCCTATTACTTTGCTAGTTTTTAACAATAATAAGAAAAGGTGTCAACCCGTGATTATTTCATCGCAATGCAGATTTTTAAAATAAAAAAAGCCAGTTCTCACTCATTATTGGCAAGAACCAGCCCGTTTTATTGTGTCTGAAATTTCAAAATACTTGTGCAGCTATTCCTCATACCTTACTGCAAGTTTGTTCAGTCCTCTCTCCATGAAGATGGAAAGCAGGATGACAAGACCTACAATTACCTGTTGCCAGACACTGGGCACTCCGATTTGCACCATACCGTTTTGCAACGTAAGAATGATCATTGCACCGAAAATAGCCTTTCCAACAGAACCACTGCCACCTCCGATTGCCGTCCCCCCTATCAGAGCTGCTGCAATGGCGTTAATCGGGAAGTCGGTACCAATATTTGGTTCCGCAGTCCCAAGATTTGCAATGTACATGACAGCGACCAAACCTACGATCATACCGCCCATCAGATAAATCTTCAGTGTCACCAAATCAGTCTTGATCCCCGAAATTCTGGCAGCCTCAGGATTATTACCGGTGGCATATACCTGTCTTCCGAAAACAGTGTATTTCATGATGAGACTCACGATTACAAGAACCGCGACCATAATATAGAAGAACGTAAATTTGTTTGAGATGAATAACGGTCTGAACTTGGGCCCAAAGTTGTAGATTTGCTTACCACCAAGGAGCACCAATGCAAATCCGTTCAACACCCATTTCATTGCGTAAGTAGATACAAAGGAAGGGATTTTGGCTTTCGTTACGAGTATGCCGTTCATCGTTCCAACCACAGCACCAAGCCCAACGCCTGCAATGATTGCATAGACCGGATTGCCGGTTGCACGAAGAATATATCCACACACACAAGAGATGAATGCAACCGAAGCACCGATGGAGAGGTCAAACCCATTCAGGATGATGGTCATGGTCATTGCTGTTGCCAACAGCACACTGAATGGAGCCTGTTGCAAAATGATATTGGAAATATTCGTCCAATTGTCTGGAGCCCAGAAGGTATCAGTGAATACCGTAAATACAATGATGAGTACAATCAAAATTAAGGGTCTGGAGAATTTGAACAGCAAGAATTTCAATATTGAATTTTTCATTTGTATACCCTCCTTGATCCTTTTTCTTTTTTCCTATTCTGATTAATAACGTCAACGACGATAATCGAGAGAATAAATATTCCAATGAAAACCTGCTGGACATAAACGCTGAACCCTACTAGCTGCAGACCGGCTTTGATTGCATACAGCATAACAGTTCCCACTATAGTACCGATTACTCCTCCGCTACCCCCGCTAAAGGGTGTACCACCGATGATTACTGCGGCGATTGCATCAAACTCATAGCCAAAGCCGATTATGGGAGAGGCCGAATTGGTTCTTGAAACAAGCAGCACACCACCAAGGCCGGCAAGACCTCCTGCGATTACGAAAATCGAGAATCGTATTCTTTTTACGTTGATGCCTGACTGTGCAGCACACTGCTCCGAATCTCCGATTGCATAAATGTGCATACCGAATTTCGTCCTATAGGTGATGAAAATGATGACAATTACGACAGCCAAGGCAATCCAAACAAGTTGGGGCATTCCCAAAAATCTATGATTGGCAATATTTCGAAACATTTTCGAATACCCGGATATGATATTTCCATTCGTGAGTACCTGGGAAAGACCATATGAAATACTCATAGTGGAGAAAGTTACCAACCAATAGTTATATTGATAGACTCCGATGAGCAGCCCATTCAGGGACCCGACAGCCATACCGACCAGAATACCGATTACAAAGGCCAATATGATGTTGATTGCAGAAGTGTCTCCGACATTGTGAAGGTATAACCCAGCAGTCATTGCAGCAAGGGTTGCAATACCTCCAACTGAAATATCCAATTGCCCGGAAAGGATTGCAATCGTCATACCACTGGCAATAATTAAAAGAACGGATGAATTGTTCAATATGTTTATGAGATTCAATGGGTTCAAGAATTTTGGGGCAAGGATGGCAAAAACCACCAAGGCTAAAAACGACCCCCAAATCAATCCAGGAACTTTTTTCAACACTACGATCAATTTATTCATGTATCATGCTCCTCACAGTGCCAGTCCCAGAATATACTCTTGCGAGAAATCCTTTTGAGCCACCTCACCAGTAAGCTCACCGTCTTTTACGACATAAATCCTGTCCGCAAGCCCAATCAATTCAGGAAGATCAGAACTGATCATAAGGATTCCTGCACCCTGTTTTGCTATATTATTCATCAACGTATAGATTTCCGCTTTGGCTCCGACATCAATTCCTCTTGTCGGTTCGTCGAAAATGAAGAGATCACTATCCGTCACCATCCATTTTGCAATGACAACTTTCTGTTGATTGCCTCCTGAAAGATTATTGACCTTCTTGTTACCGGAAGTAGTTACAATCCCCAAGTCTTTGATACCTTTCTTGGAGACTTTGCTTAGCAGGCGATCATTGACTATGCTGTTATGAAACAGCTGGGGAAGAGCGGACATAACAATGTTGTCATTGATGCTCATCTTGATGCAGAGACCTTCTTGCTTCCGATCTTCAGGAATAAAGGAGATTTTCTTTTGTACGGCATCAAAGGTTGAATATGATTTCAAAGAGATTTCCTCGCCATTGAACACCAGGCTACCCGAATCAACCGCATCATACCCAAATATTGCTTTTGCAATTTCAGTACGACCTGCCCCGACAAGCCCTGCCAACCCGACAATCTCACCTTTACGCACATTCATGTTCACATTTCTGAATCGCTTCCCAGTCAGTTGCTGAGTCTCAATGACTACATTCCCAGGTTCGTTGTACGTTCGATTGTAAACCTTCTCAATTTTTCGCCCGACCATGAGATATATGATTTCTGCCATATCCACTTCATCAATTCTTCTCGTTCCTACATGGCAGCCATCTCGCATAATCGTCACGACATCACCGATTTCCATCAATTCCTGCATTCGGTGCGAGATGTATATGATTGCAACGCCATCATCACGAAGCTTTCTGGTCATTTTGAATAGACTATCAATTTCTTTGTGGGTGAGACTTGAGGTAGGCTCATCCATGATCAGCAGCTTGTTGTTGTTGGAAATTGCCTTGGCAACCTCAACCATCTGTTGCTGTGCAATACTCAAGTCCTTGATGAGCATGCAGGGATCAATATCTATTTCCAAACTGTTGAGCAAATCACTGCACATCTGGTTCATTTTTTTGGTATCGACCATGTGCAAAACCCCTTTCACGGGTTCACGACCTACATAGATGTTCTGGGCAACAGTCCGATGGGGCATTACATTCAGTTCCTGATGAATCATATTGATACCAGCTTTCTGAGCTTGCAATACATTCATAGGTTCGTACTTTTCCCCTTCAATAAACATCTCTCCACCGTTCAGGGAATAGATACCAGCCATCATCTTCACAAGTGTCGATTTGCCCGCACCGTTTTCACCAATAATGATGTGTACTTCACCTTTTCTGATGGTAAGGCTCACATCGTCAACTGCCCGTACGCCTGGGAAAATCTTGGTCAGTTGTTTTATTTCCATGAGAACAGATTTTTGTTGTTCAACCACAGTAATGCCCCTTTTTAAACAACCGGCTGAATGTACTGACTTCAGCCGGTTACTGCACGGTGTTCTATTTAATTCTACTTTATACCATATTTAATTCTATACGGATCCAAAGCATCATAATCCACTACGATACCATCTTGCATCGACTCGGCTGGCAGCTTGATGCCTTCAAGGCTCTTCTTTGCTGCAACAACTGCTTGTTTACCAACGTTGGTCGAATCATCATCGACAGTAAGGGTGATGGTACCATCCTGAATTGCCTGGGCAATCTCATCGGACATATTAAGGGTTGCAATCATGATGCCTTTGCGCCCTGACTGGCGTACTGCTTCAGCTGCACCAAGAGCCATCTCTCCGTTACAGGCAAAAATCACGTCTACATCTGCATGTTTCTGCAACAGGTTCTGTGTTACATTGAGGGCATCAGCTCTTCGATAGTTTGCAGGCATGCTGTCGATGACCACCAAATCAGGATACTTATCAAAGAATGAATTTGCACCTTCCTTCATGTCAATTGCCGTCTGGGATCCAGTTGTTCCCTCAATCATGAGGATATTGGCTTTATAGTCTACCTTCTTGGCAATTGCCTCAGCGGCTGTAATTGCTAACTGCTTGTATTCTACTCCTACGAACGTCTCGACCTTTACATCATCAGCAGAGATCTTAGTATTGAAATTGATGATAGGAATGTTATATTCATTGATTTTTTCAATGACAGGAGCGATACCCTTTGAATCAACCGGTGTAATCAAAAATACATCTGGAGGATCAAGCAAAGCCATTTCCAACAATTGGATCTGCTCCTCGTTTGTTTCATTCACGGGGCAGAGTACTTCAACATCCCAGCCATATTCCTTTGCCTGTTCCTCGATACCATATTTCATGTCAGTCCAGAAGCTACTTGATAGTTTTTTAACAATCGCCACAGCTCTCACAGTCCCATCATCTTTTGCTTCCTGCTCACCTTGTGCGAACACGAATGTCGAGGTAGTCAACAACAATGCTGCCATCAAAACGATTACTAGATTTCTCTTTTTCATTTTTTCTCCCGTGTATCGTAACAGATGTATGATACACTACTCCTTTTTTTATTTTCATGAATCTTACAATCCATGTCATATTTTTCATCAATACAATCCGCTGCCCTCTCTTTTCTGATTCCCATAAGGAGCCTCCTTCAGTCAAAGAGGCGCAGCGGAAGATCTTTTTAGAACCCGTGGGTCAATGCTCCACCATCAACTGCAAAATCCTGTCCGGTCAGATAAGACGATGCATTTCCCAGGAGGAACAAAACCATATTGCCGATGTCATCAGGGGTACCAAATTCACCTAAGGTAATCTTGCTTGCCGCGGCTTCTTTTCTCGATGGATCCTTATCAAACAACTCAGCGTTCAATTTTGTCAGAACCCAACCAGGAGCCACACTGTTGACACGAATATTGTCGTGTTTCCATTCTTCAGCAAGCCCACGTGTCAAACCAGTGACTCCTGCCTTGGTAATGCAATACGGCACAACCTGGGTGAACCCCATATGGGCTGCCATAGAAGAAATGCTTATTATCCTTCCGATATACTCCGATTTCTTCAGGTACGGAAAACACATTCGGCTCAATTCGAAGACTGTTTCCAGATTGATGTCCTGAATCTTCCGGTATCTATCAATCGGGAAATCCTCAGCTCTACTTTTATAGGTAATACCAGCATTGTTCACCAAAAAGTCCAACTGCCCTTCTGTACTGCTAATCTGGTCAATAACTTCTTTTGTCTTTAGCCTGTCAGTCAGATCCACCTGAATATCAACGACGTTTTCCACTTTTTCATCAGGGAGGATCACATCCAGGTTGTACACCTTAGCTCCGGCATTGACGAGTCTGGAAGCAATGGATTTACCAAGCCCTCTTGAGGCTCCGGTTACAATTCCTACATGTCCTTCCAGACCGAACAGACCGTCGACGAATTCACTGCTACTCATCACTTCACCTCTGTCAAACTATCTGCATTGAATGTGAAACCCCAACCCGGACCGGTGCGGGGATACGCATATCCATTCTCAACTCTCATGACATTGTCGATAATTCCGTCGATCCAATCGAATGATTCCGAGCCATAGGCATTTTGAATCGTACAGAGCAACGGTACATCATAATCCTTGTAGTAGTGAGGCAATGCCGGAAGGTGATATGCATTTGCCACCGAGGCAGATGCCAACCAACTTTCAACGCCCCCCAACCTGACGATGTCAGGCTGCCACAAATCGAGTGCATTAAGGCCTATCAGGTGTTTCAAGGCTTCACAGTCATATTCTCTCTCACCCATTGCCAATGATATTCCGCAGTTGTCTCTCAGCATCTTGTATCCGGCAAAGTCCGTATGCACAACTGGCTCCTCAAACCAATGAATGTTGAGTTCCTTGGCCTTCGTTGCAAGCGTAAGAGCTGACGGAACATCCATACCTTGGTTGGCATCCATCATGATGCTTACGCTAGACCCCAAAGCTTCTCTACAGAGCCTGAGCCGTTCCAAGTCGCGCTCCATGTCAGGCGATCCCACTTTTATTTTCACCGCCTTGAATCCACGAGCTTTATAATCAAGGACTTCATCAAGCAGTTCCTGATTCGTATAGGAAAGCCAACCTCCGCTGCCATATACCGGCACCTTCTTATGACAAGCGCCGAGCATCTTCCAGACCGGAAGATCATTCTCCCGGCCCCAGGCATCCCACATTGCAATATTCAATGCAGCAATGGCTGAATTGTTGATTCCTGAATTCCCAAAATATTCTGATTGTGCGTCCCAATCACGTCTGACACGCTGCATCTCATATACTTGGTATTCATGACCCTTCACAAACTCACACACATCCTTGAGGGCACCTTCAATAGCATTTTTCGAGTAATTGAAAGCAAGTAAATACCCTTGTCCAACGACTCCTTTCTCGGTGGTGATCTCAACGATATTGAATCCAATTTCGTCAATCTGATGCGTTGCATCAGCTATCGGTTTACTGATCTTTGATACTGCTCGATAGAACCGTATATCCTTGATTTTACTGGCCATGACTTTCTCCTGCTTTTAGAACAACCCGACTCTGGGAATCCCGTACACAGTCTTCCAGCCTTCGCTCATCGGTTCTTTCAGGTAGGGAGCCATCTCTTCTGAAGTTCTGAGGGTAACCTGCTCGGCTGAGGGAACGGTACCTGCTGGGTAAACCTCAAGAATATCGTCGATCAGTTGGACCAAGAGCTTACACATAGCGACTACAGGCCTTTTTGCCTTGTCAGCATGGGCAAGGGATTGCCAACCTAATACACCTTCTGGAGTAGCGGACATCTCTATCTCATTATGGCCCTCACCTTCACACCACTGGTGAGGTCGTCCATAGTCGGTTATGGAATTGTCAAACCATTCGGGTCTGATCAACGGTTTGCCCTGTCGGTCTATGAACTTTGATTTGTCCAGCATCTCAGGGAACATCAAAAGCCCCAGTGAAGTCTCAGATTCCGCTGCATGGGTGAAGGTTTCCACCATTTCATCGGGTTTTCCTGTAAAAGGTGTATAGAATTCACGGGCTGCAGTGATCCAGTCAAATACCTGGAAAATACCAGGGAGTTGGAATCGCTTACAGAACTCTTGGATGGCGGTTACCAGCGTATACATATGCCCATGGTTGTTCACCAAAATAATCTTGCGGTACCCATCGTTCCAAAGGCCGAGCATAATTGCGATAATCTGTTCTACAAGTATATTTTGAGGAATTACAATGGTGCCAGGCATACCCAGATGGTGATGAGGATGGCCACCGTACAAAATAGGCCATGCAAGAGTCACCTCATTTCCTTTTTTTGCAGTGTACCTGCGCACGCCTTCGAGAAATTGAGATACCTGGAATACATCCTGCCCAGGAGGAAGTGCATCACCATGACATTCTGTACATCCGACTGGAACGAAAACGATGTCATTTTTCTTTCTCTTTTCGTTGGCCTTCCCATGTGGGGTCGTCTGATAGTAGCAGTTTGCCTTTCCGAGCTCTGAAGGCTGGGGAATTTCAAAATCCTCAGTCAACCATGCATCAAGCTGAGCCATGTCTGCATCCCAGACTTCTTTCTTCAGCCTTCCGATTACATTGTCCTCAAACTTGAACTCAGGATTCTCTGTAGGAATCCAATTTACTTTAACTACTGGCATAATACAAATCCTTCATAAATGGTTTATTAGGTTTAACGTTTACCTTGATTTCGATTATAGGTCAGCATTATTTATCCGTCAAGAAATAAATTTAACTATTTTTTAGCAGTATTTAGATACTTTTTCACCTATATAAGGTTAATTTTTTACCTAATTAATATCTTTTAATTTTTTATGTTTACTTTTTTACCCAATTCAGGTATGATTTGCAGTATCATAGAATAGGGTGACAGAAATGAATAAAACAGCCACGATAACAGACATTGCCAAGCTTACCGGTGTCTCAACCACGACAGTGTACAAAGTACTACATAATAAAAAAGGGGTGAGCGACGAAAAAAGGGATGAAATCCTGCAGCTTGCCAGACAGTTGAACTACACTAGCAACCTTGTTGCCCAAACGCTTGCCAGAAAGGAATTGAACATACACGCAATCATTGAAGCAAGTAACCGAGAGTTCATGCAAAAAGTAGTGCAAGGAATGAAATGGGAGGCTGAGGCTCTTAAAAACTATCGCGTAAATCTTATAATAAACAATATAGACGACAACCTAGAATATCGGTTGGACAAGGAAAAGACGCTTAAGGAATTTGAAAATACCCTGGATCTCAAACCTGATGCGGTTATTCTCTATCCAGCAATCCCCTATAGGGAATACAACGATTTCAATAAAGTCATCAAAGAAAGAAATATCCCGGTAATGACCGTAAACAACACCCTGCCCGGTTTTGATTCTGTTTCTTGTGTCCAGTATGATGGACGGGTTTCAGGCCAATTGGCAGGTGATTTGATGAATCTTTGCAATCCCAATGGGGTTAATGCTGTTTTTATCGGGAAAAAAGATGTCCCAAACCAAGCGGATACCATACTCGGATTTGAAGAGTCCATTAAAAAAAGCAACAGCCAGTTGATTGTTACCTATGAAAATCATTATGACGATGCAATCAGCACCCTGCTCACTAAAAATTTGATAGATGAATACCCTGAGGTAAATGGTATCTTCATTGGAATTTCTCAGTCCTCAGCGATAATCAACACTCTGAAAGAAAGGAATCTTCTTGATCGCTACAAAATAATTACTGTTGATACGCTTGATGAAAATCTAAAACTCCTCTCAGAGAACAAGCTACTTGCTTTGCTTGATCGTCATCCTCAAATGATAGGCAGGGTTGCAGTTAATCATTTGTTCAAGCATTTAGCTACAAATTTTGATTTGGAAAGGGACATATTGATACCACCGACGATTGTTCTGCCCTCGATTGCAGCTACCTATACACAGAAAACTCTCATCTAAGAAAAGCATTGTAATCAAGTGTAAATATAGGGTTTCCTACTACTGCAGGAAACCCTATGCCAGTCATAATAGTAATGGAATACAGAAACAATTGTTGTTAATTGAAAAGCTCCATCAGCTGCGCTTCTACCTTCTCACTTTGGACTTGGATACAGGTCTTAGAAGTAGGATTTGCTTCTCTCAGGCGAGTTTGGTCCACCACAATCCGCCCCTCATCAACACCTTCTATTTCAACGGTAATTGCAGAAGTGAGGACTGTGAAGTACTCAGGGTGAATTCCATACATGACCGCAGAAGGATCATGGACGTATGTCTCGTCCGTTCCAAGGGTATTCTTGATATAGTATTGGAGCATTTTTGCTAGATACGTGCCTGCTTCTCCTGAAGCTTTCCAAACCTCTGCATGTTTCTCAGTAAGGCGGGAACGCATGGTTACGTCAAGAGGAACAATTGTTGTATCAATATCACTTTCAAACACCATTTTGGCGGCTTTCGGATCTTGTGAAATATTGGCTTCCGCAAAATGTGAAACATTTCCGCGAACAGTGAGTGCGCCTCCCATGGAAACAACACGTCCTTTCCATTGTTTTAGGGAGGGTTCTTTCATCAGCACTTTTGCCATGTTCGTGAGGGGACCTGTGGTGACAATTACAAGGTTATCCGTATATTTCTTCATCATGCGAATCAGGAAATCTACCGCTGATTCGCTCTCTGCACTTCTTTTGGAAACGGGGAGCGTAACCTGCCCCACTCCATTCTCTCCGTGTATCAAAGCACTCACTTCATGTCTATTGAAGACGTCAGAGGAAATGGATGAGAGAGCTCCGGTAAATACAGGGACATCCTCTCGGCCAACCAAAGACAGGATATTCAGTGCATTCTGAACTCCGACAGGAGTCTGCACATTGCCAAAGGTACCAGTCACCCCAAGCAAATCAATCATAGGATTTAACGCAGCATAAACAAGTGCTATCGAATCATCGACACCAGTGTCGAGGTCAAGAATCATATGTGTCTTCATTCTACTTTCTCTCTTTCTTTTATTTTTGGCTCTCAAAAGCCGCAATGGCTTCAAGAACCACCTGAATTTCATGATCCCAGCCAGTGGCTAGTTTCGTATTTTCTGTCTCATACACCACTTCTCCGGTTATGAGATTTCCACTTACTGCACTTATCATTGCACCTCTGACCTTCCTGCGATGGCAAACGGTATAAATGGCAGAGCTCTCCATCTCTACATTCAAAACACCAAGGCTATGCAATTTTTCAATCCACTCGGGCGTTTCCCCATAAAAAGCATCGTCCGAGGCATTGATTCCATAGGACAGGTTGTAGCCAAGATCTTTTTGCATACGCTTCGCTGTATCGATCAAAGTTCGGGTAAAATCGAAATCCGGAACAGCAGGAAATACATCGGGAACATAAAATTTTGAGGTTCCCTCGTTTTTCATGGAACCTGTTGATATCACTAAATCCCCAATCCCGATTCCTTCTTGCAAGGCTGCAGTGCTTCCGATACGGATTAAGCATTTTGCCCCAATATTGATCAACTCTTCACAGGCAATTGCCGCTGACGGACATCCCATTCCTGTAGATGTTACCGATATTTTCACTCCTTTATAGGTACCGGTGAACGTCCTATGCTCTCTGTTATTAGCAACAAAAACGGGATTATCCAGATATTCGGACACACGATCGCTTCTGGCAGGATCCCCTGGAAGCAATACATACTCTCCGATATCACCAGGGGCCAAATGGATATGATACTGACGTTTTCCCAGTGTTTTTTCATCCTTATTCAACATCGCAATTACTCTCCTTATTCAAATTATGCAAAACTCTTTGCTTTATGACGTTTGACAGCATTTATCCTTTGAATTGAATACAACACCAAACCTACAATGGTTGCAGCGTAAGGAAGCATCTGTACAAACTCGGAAGGAATCTTCAGGGCCTGTAAAATATTCGACAAACCATCAAAGAAAGCAAATACAAGCGCGGAAAGCATGGTTCCTACCGGGGTAGCATGCCCCATCGCATTTGCTGCCAAAGAGATAAATCCACGACCGGCAACCATGTCCCTAACGAACATATTCAAGTAGCCCATGGAAAGGTACATACCGCCAAGGGAAGCCATGACTCCACAAATCATAATTGCAAGGAATCGTACTTTCGTCACACTGATACCCACTGAGTGGATAGCATGTTCATTTTCCCCTACCGCACGAATACGCAACCCTATTGGGGTTTTGTACAGCAAGTACCAGAGAACACCTACCATGATAAAGGCAAAATATGTCAAAAGATTATGACCTGAAAGCAACTGTCCCAAGACTGGAATATGCTGAATAATAGGGATATCCACTGTCGGGAAAGCCATTGATTTAATGGAGGCACTCGTTCCTTTCTCACCGGTTACTATCTCGAGCATAAATACGGTAAAACCACCGGCAAAGGTGTTGATTGCAGTACCGCAAAGAACCTCATTTGCTTTCAGGACAAGATGGAAATAGGCAAATACAGCACTGAGGAACAACCCCATTGCCAACCCGGAAAGCAAACCGATGAACAAGCTGCCCGAAAAGGCTGAACCCAGTACGCCCATCAGTGCTGCAGAAAGCATGATGCCTTCAAGGCCAAGATTGACAACGCCCGATCGTTCACAAACAACAGCCCCCATCGAAGTAAATATCAACGGTGTTGCTACTCGCAACCACATATCTACAAATTGAAAACTGAAAATTGTACTTAATACTGTCATATCAAATGCCCTCCATAGCTGTGGCACTCTTTACCACCAAGCGTTGTCGCCAGCCCTGCAAAAGAGCATCTGCAGCTATCATAAGCATGATTACACCCTGAATGATGTAGACGATCTCACTTCCTACATCACTACTTCTGGCCATGATGCCTGAACCTACATTCAAATACGCAATAAATATAGCCGCAAACGGCACCATGATCGGATTTCTTCTTGCAAGAAGTGCTACGGCAATTCCTGTCCAACCATACCCGGGAGACACTGTCCATTTGAATCTGCTGTACATTCCCAGAAACTCGACGCCTCCTCCGATACCTGCGATCGCACCGGCTACAACCTGTGCCATTACCATCACAAGAGGAGCACGTATACCCACATATCGGGCAAAATCTGCATTATCCCCAACAAGTCGAATCTCATATCCAGCTTTCATCCTAAACACAAAAAACCAAGTCAGGGCACTGAATATAAGTGCTATGATCAGACCCAGATGGATGCGAGTTCCAGGGACTATACCCGGTAGAGATGCTGTTGTTGCAATTTTCAAAGAGGCAAGGGACGAAGCCTCAGGATCTCTGAAATGATAGTTGATCATATAAATAACGAAGAACTGGATGATATAGTTGAGCATAATTGAGGTTACAACTTCACTCACCTGCCATTTCAACTTCAACAATGCTGGTATTGCTGCAGCGATTGCACCGAGAAGTCCCGCAACAAGAAGAGCCACTATCGGGTGAAGACCAGCAGGCAAATCCAAAGAAATACCAACGATGGTAGCGCCAAGGATACCAATAAAGAAAGAACCTTCACTGATCATGGAAAATTGTCCGGCTCTAAATATGAGAGTAACAGCTAGGGCAGTGAAAATGAGAGGTATGGCACCTTCCAAAATATTGCCGATTCTTCTAATCGTTGAGAAGGGACCAAAAAAGAAGCTGGAAATGGCAACCCAAGGTTGGTCGCTTACCATAAGAATAATGAGGGAAACAAGGAGACAGGCGACCACTACCACTATCGCCAATTTAGTAGAATCAACAAGTTGATTGATAGAACGTGTTTTCATTGTGCATTCCTCATTACCATTTCGGTATCTTGTGTATCCAGTCCCAGCATGTAACGGCCAAGGCCTTGCTCATCTATGCTTGTCAAATCGGTGATACAGGCTGCAAATTTGCCTTCGTACATGACAAGAAGGCGATCGGAGAGTCCAAACAGCTCCCTGAGGTCAGAAGAGACCAACAAGACAGCACCTCCTGCATCACGCATGGAAAGCAGTTGCTTACGTATGAACTCAGTCGCACCGACATCAACACCGCGGGTGGGTTGATTTGCAACAATAAGTTGCGGCTTAGAGGACAGTTCTCTCGCGAGTACTACTTTTTGGATATTTCCACCGGAAAGGCTTGAGATGGGAACCTCGGGATCACGGCAAAGTATTGCGTAATCTTCAACCATCTTCGCGCTGAAAGACCGGATTTTCTGTTTTATCAACAATCCGTTCTTCCCGAAGAATTCTTTCCATCGAGTCTTATCCGCAAGCAGATTCTCGGTTATTGAAAGATTTGAAGCAATGCCGATGGACATTCTGTCTTCGGGAATGTGCCCAATTCCTGCTTCTCTGATTTCTTTTACATGATTGTATTTAATAGGCTTGTTCTGAAATAGAACAGAGCCATGCTGGAAATTACCGAGTCCGGTAATCACATCAACGAGCTCTGATTGTCCATTTCCTTCAACGCCTGCTATCCCAAGTATTTCGCCTTCGTGCAGATTGAAAGAAACATTGTCAACTCGAGGCTTTCCCCCTTCCTCAAGAACACTCAGGTTCTCAACCTTTAAAAGGGTTTTGCCACGTTTTCCTTCGGAGCGGGCAATGGTAAGTTCAACATCCCGCCCTACCATCTTTTGCGATATTTCTTCATCGGTGATATCAGCTAAGGCATAAACCCCTTTGGATTCGCCTTTTCGAATAATCGTGATGTGGTCGCACAGCTCCCGTACTTCTGAAAGTTTGTGTGAAATAAAGATGATGGTAAATCCCTCATTCCTCAGATGTTTCAATTCAGTAAAAAGCTCTGCTGTTTCCTGTGGGGTAAGTACTGCTGTCGGTTCATCGAGGATCAAAATCTTGGCTCCTCGAATAAGGACCTTCAGAATTTCCAATTTCTGCTTTTGTCCGACAGAGAGATCCTTCACTTTAGCGTCAGGATCAAGATACATATGATATTTTTCACCGTATTCTTGGACCAACTTCTTCGATTGGGTATAGTCAATAGATAATCCCTTACGCATTTCGATACCAAGAATAATGTTTTCTGTGACTGTAAGAGAGGGAACAAGCATGAAATGCTGATGCACCATTCCGATGCCTAATTTCAATGCATCCTGAGACGTATGGATGTACTGTTCTTCCCCATGGATAAAAATCTTTCCTTCGGTTGCAGTCTCCTCACCAAAGAGTATTTTCATCAACGTGGTTTTACCAGCTCCATTTTCGCCGGAAAGCGCATGAATCTCTCCGACTGCAACATCAAAGACTATGTCTCGATTTGCTACTACCCCATTGGGATATACTTTTGTTATATGTTCCATTCTCAGTGCAGTCATATGCTTATAGTTCCTTTAAGAAAGTGCGCAACGGAGACCTGCTGATATATCAACAGGTCTTCCGTTACAGATTAGGCTGTACTACGGCTTCATTGCGTCACGAATTGCAGCAACCTCTTCAGTTGGCATACCTACTGCTTTTCTCACAGTGATATCGCCATTACCTACTGCGATTGCAAGGTCAGCAAGTTTTGCTCTGATGTCGGCAGGAACAAGCTTTTGATAATTTGCATTATCAGCGAGTCCAACACTTCCATCCTTCAAGCCGAGAGTATAGTTCTCTTTAGTACTCATGGTTCCATCCTGCAAGCCGCGCATGGCAACCACCAAGGATTCCCCTACCTTCTTCAAGGAAGAACTGAGTACGTTGCGAACCAAGTTTGCATCGTTGTCTTTCATAGCAGTCCAGATGTCCGTATCACAAGCGATCATGTATTTGTCCATGTTGCTTGATGCTGTTACGGCGCCGAGGATACTCTGGGAAGCTGGAGCATATACGATCTGTGCACCTTGGTTATAGAGCTGGGTTGTCATTTCCATACATTTGGGAACATCTTCAAATGAACCAACGTAGGAAGTCAGCACCTTGATCGATGGATCAACGTATTTGATACCATCAATGTAACCGATCAAGAAGTCATTGATATTAGGGACATCCATGGAACCGACAAATCCCAATACACGACTGGTACTATCGATCTTTGCATCACCGGAATCCAGCATAAGTGCAGCAAGAGCACCAGCCATGAATGCTGATTCTTCTGACTTATATGCGACACCCATCAAATTGGGGGCATCACTGGTACCATCAAAGAAGATGTAATTCTGATCAGGGAACTGCTGTGCAATTTCTTCTGCAAGCTCTTTTACAGACCAAGTACCAGAAACAATTACGTCCCAGTCCTGTTCTGAAGCATCGAGATAGAAACCTTCATAAGCTGCTTCATTTCTTCCCATTTCTACAATCTTGATTGTAGCACCGTCTTCATCACGCAATGTGTAGAAGCCACTGGCTGCTGAGTCATAGAAGCCTTTGTCCCCAAGTGATCCATTGACAAGGTAGAGAGCCTTGAAAGAATCATCCGCCTGAGGGACTGTAGTCTCCTGGGTTCCACCCGCGAATACGAGGGCAGAGGAGAGAAGAAGCACCAACATGAGCAAAACCATTACTTTCCTCATAAAAATCCTCCAAAATCCAAAATATCAAGCGACTACGTCACCTGTTAAAACCTTAATAAGATCTTTTGCGAAGTGAATTAATCCTAAACGTGTCCTTGTCTAGGTAATGTCGTAAGAATATGAAACACTCCTCGCCAGAGTAGAGAAACTCCTCAACCAACAGTAACGGCAGAGCTAGTTTTGGCAATTCTGTATCTTCCATCTCATCGATCAAGCAAATCGATGACTTCGCATATTCAGCTTTCTGGTATATATGAGTTTCGATAAAATCGATGAATGCATCATCATTGGAGACCTGTACAGCTTCCTTTTCCAATAAGGAGAAAGGCAAAAAGAATACAGTTGTAGCTAATTTAACCTGTTCGTGATAATAGCAAATCGTTCCTTTCCCCAGGACCGTTCCTTCGGTAAGTCCAAGTCGTTCACTCAACCAATCGCTGTTGCTCACTGGATGGAATTCAATTTCCACATGGTCAAATTCCGTATTACTGAACATCCGAACAGGATGGGACAATAACTGATATCGGTAATTCTCCAAATCCGCTGTAGCAGCTACAATCGCACGTTTTCCTTGGGATTTTTGTACAATACCATCTTCATACAAATGATAAAGAGCTTCTCGTATCGTACCTTTGCTTACGTTCCAATATCTCGCAAAATCGCTTTCACTTGGAAGAGATGTGCCAGCAGCAATATTCTTACCTTGTTTCAATGTTGCGTAGATTGCATCATAGACACACAGGTAGAGTGGTTTTCCGGTTCCATTGTTTGGAAGAGGATCTGGGAATCGAGTCAGAAGAATACGCTGTTTCTGTGTACCATGATCTTGTTCATATCCCATGTTACAACCCCCTTACTGCAGCAAGAGCTGTTTCTATCAAAGATGTTTCACAATCCTGAGGCATATCCTCAAGATTCTGTAGAGTAGGGACTCCATCGCTGACCGCAACCAACAACGAAGCAGTTTTAACATTGAGGCAACTGCCAACAATAAAGAGTACGGCACTTTCCATATCTGTACAGATTGCACCTCCCTCAACATAGGAGGTCCATAACCCACTGAGGGTCTGCCGTACCGGGCGCTTCGAGGCATCGAAGGGCGTGTAATAGGAAGATCTGGTGATACAGGTGCCAATATGCAATTGCTTTTTCATCGTTAAAGCGGCTGATTCCAAGATTTCAACGAGATCTAAGTCAGGGACAGCAGGGAATTCGATTGGAGAATAATGATTAGCAACACCTTCCATCCTCACCGCCCCATTAGGGATGATCAAATCACCTCTGGAAACTGATGAACTGGTTGCCAAGCATGTACCAATGCGAATCAGATTCTTCGCCCCAAGCTGTACCAGTTCCTCGACTGCAATGGAAGTAGAAGGACCTCCGGTTCCTGTGGAACACACAGAAATCGGTTTACCATCAAGAAAACCGGTGAATGTACGATACTCGCGATTGTAGGCTTTCTCTTCTGCCTGATCAAAATACGAAGCAATCGCCGCCGAGCGCTCAGGCGAACCTGGAAGAAGGACGGTCTGGGCAATATCACCTTCTGTGAGGCCGACATGCATCATTTTCACAGTACGCCTCCTTTCTTGAGATCGTCTTTGATAACTCGACGCATTCCTTCAATACCTACTTCAATCGCACGATATTCCCAATCACGCGGATAATCTTTGTCATCGTTGGAATAATCATTGAAATTTGTGGCACAGATCATCACAGAAGCAGTACGTATTCCAAGCATGGCACCAATACAGAAAATTGGGGCACATTCCATGCTGGTATTTGTTGCGCCACTCTTCCGATAGGCTTCCCATTGATACTCAAGTAGAGGTGCAACAGGTTTTGTATGCGGGGTTACTTCCGTATAATAGGAATCTTTGGTTATGGTGATTCCGGTATTATACGGATATCCAATATCTTTAGCTGCTTTGGAAAAAACCTTCAGTAGTTCATATGAAGGAACGGCAGGAAATTCAACTGGGAGATATTGGGTACTCGTTCCCTCCATCTTTACCGCCCCCTTGGGGATAATGACATCACCTAGACAAGACTGAGGGGAGGTAGAGGCACATGAGCCCAAACGTACCATTGTATGTACTCCAAGGCTAAACAGTTCTTCCATAACTATGGAGGTAGAGGGACCACCGATACCGGTGGACATTACCGAAACAGGGACTCCTTCCAAAGTTCCTGTACAGGTATAAAACTCACGATGGCGGGCTACAGATTTAGCATCAGTCAGAAACTTGGCTATTTTATCAACCCGCTCAACGCTTCCAGGGAGAAAAACATACCTGCCGATATCTTGGGCAGATACTCCGATATGAATTGGTCTTTTGAATCCTTCCATATGCACCCCACTCTTAGACAATACTATGAATATGTTTTGATTGCAATAAGTTATATAGAAATTTCTCTAACTTATATAGATATGTTATTTTTTTACAATACATACTTTTCGTAGATTTTTACAATCTATTAGCCTTACTAAGGTATTCAGTTTACTGCCTTCTATAGAAATCATTATTGAATCGATTAGTACTGTTGATGAGTTCATTTTTGACGATATAAACAATAAATCGTCAAAAAAGTGAATGATAGAGAAAATTCAGAATATTGAAATACCGTAAAATCCGAGCTCTTATTTAGAGGTTTATGACAGCAGAATTATACAACTCTCTATATACGAGAAAAGGACGCTACTGCGTCCTTTCCTCTATATATTATGATACCGGATATCCCGGCTGTAAGCAAAAAAGGGGCCCGGCGGCTACCTACTCTCCCACGGAAAACCGTAGTACCATCGGCGTGAAGGCGCTTAACTTCCGTGTTCGGGATGGGAACGGGTGTGTCCGCCTTGCTCTGGCCACCGGGCCGGCCAACGCCTGGGAGCGCG
>QJZS01000084.1 GCA_003247345.1 Spirochaetales bacterium | reverse complement strand
ATCGATATACGGTGCTCGACCTCTTCTACGAACTAGGGATTTTCGACCAGGCTCTGGAATCACTTCAGCTTATGTAATAGAAAAATACAAAATAAACCTACGAAGAAGTAATGTTTGAAGTTGACTTGAGCAGTGTGTATCTCTCAGCAGGAAAACCAGGAGATATCGCAGCCTACCTTCATCTCAGCAATTCGACATACCTGAGGAAAATCATCTTGGATTTGGCTAGCGCCCATGAAATCATAACAAGGAAAATGGTCATCGATGAATTGGGACTCAAGCCAACCCAAGCCTACCATCTCCTCACCGTCTTGGCAGGAGAAGGCAAACTGAAAACGAAAAAGAGTGGCAGAGAAATAGAATATTCTACGAGGTAACAATCGATTGAACGTTCATTACCTTTGCAGCAGCACCACCGTCTCCACATGGTTGGTGTGGGGGAACATGTCCACCGGCTGTATGCCACCTACCCAGTAATCACTGAAGCGCAGCACATACCTGAGGTCACGCTCGAGGGTCAGGGGGTTGCAGGAGATGTAGACGATCTTGCGCGGAGCCAGCTTGATGGCTGCTGCGAGGAATCGTTCGTCGCTTCCACTACGCGGGGGGTCGAGGAAGAGTACATCGCAGCTTTGCTTCTCCTTTGCCAGCTTCTTCAGGTAGGTCGAAGCATCCTCACACACAAACCTTACGTTTTCAAGCTTGTTCTTCTCAGCATTGGACTCGGCATCATCAATAGCCTCTTGGTTCACTTCAAGGCCCAATACCTCTCCTGCTCCCTTGGATGCGGCTATCAAGGCAATGGTCCCAGTTCCACAATAGGCATCGATGACCTTGTCTGTCGATGTGAGCTGAGCCATACGCATGGCAACGGTGTAGAGCACCTCCGCCTGCTTCGGATTGACCTGGAAGAAGGAAGTAGGCGATACCCTGAAATCGAGGCCACACAAGCGCTCCTCTATGTATCCCTTTCCCCAGAGGATCTTCACCCCGTGCTCGCTGAGCACCATGCTCGTCTGCTCCCGGTTGATGTTCAAGGCAATGGTGGAGATCTCCGGGTTCTGCTGACGCAGGGCGGAGAGAAAGTCTGCCTGGGAGGGAATGGGCCACTGGCCGCAGACCAGGACAACCATGGCTTCCCCAGTGGAAAGACTGATCTTCACCAGGACATGGCGCAGATACCCATATCCCTCATCTTCCTCGTAGGGTGTGATATGAAACCTGTTTGCCAATGAACGTATGGAGGCAAGGATGGCATCGGCCTTGGGATGCTGCACTAGGCAGGAGCGGATGGGAACCAGGTGGTGGGTACCGCTCCGGTAGATGCCACTGGCAATCTTCCCATGGTAGTCATAGCCAAATACGGCCTGCACCTTGGTGCGGTACTCAGTCGGGTCTTCCATACCCAGGATCGGGGCGACCGGGGCGAACTGGTCCAACAGCTCCTCAACGTAATATTGTTTCTCCTCTAGCTGGCGGGTATAGGAGTAGTCCATCAATTGGCAAGCTCCGCAACTCTCACGTAGGGGGCATTTCTTGTAACTCTTCATACCCTACACGGTGATAGCAAACCAAATCTTTGTCAATTGTGTTTCCCGCTATCCAATCAGTCTAAACCTGGATATATCGCGTAGAACGATCACCCCCTATCTTCTGGATTAGATTCTTGGAAAGCAAGTCATTCAAAATTGCCACTGCATTGGTCGCTCCGACCCCGAGTGCGTTTTCCACATCACTGCGAGTAATTAAATCCTGCTTCCCCAACAAAGCAAGTCTCGATGTAGACGTCCCCTCCGCAACAGTTGCAGGTTCTACGTCTGTATTAGGCAGTACAACTTTTCAACGCATCGTAAGATAAATAACATTTAAAGCCAATTTTGGGTTGCAATATGGAAAAATACTGGTATAGTAGTGAAAGTAAGCAAGAAAGTAAGAAAGGAAGATTAGAGACATATGATCATTCACACCCCCGGGAAATCTTTTGAAGCGAATAGAAGCGTTAATCAGGAATTGACGTTTGCCACGATGCAAAAGCAGATGCAAAAACGTAATCTTGCATTTACCGCCACTGAGATGGAAGCACTTAAAATGATAGGTTCGGATACCTTGTATTCCAATCTTGCATTTTTACTATCAGACCAATGCACGTACACCATGAAGGTTGCTGTCTTTGAGGGAAGGGAAACTCCTCGTATTGTGGAAAGAAAAGAGTTCAAGGGATCAATCTTGAAACAATATAATGATATGATTTCTTTTTTGGATGTGGAAATAAAGAAGAAGATTTCCGATACGAAATCGATGAAAGCGGCTACGCCTCAGTATCCCGACGAGGCCATAGCCGAAGTGTTGCTTAATAGCATTATCCATAGGGATTATATGTTCAGTGCAAGTAATCTCATCAACTTGTACGAGGATAGGCTTGAATGTATTTCTCTTGGTGGCCTGGCTCCAGGTATGTCCATGGAAGCCATAAATATGGGGGCTTGCCAGTCTAGGAACCCTGGCTTGGCTGCTGTCTTTACCCGAATGGACCTTGCCCAGAATTTTGGTACAGGGATCAGGAGAATCAAGGAATTGTATAGTCATTGTTATCTCGACCCAATATTCCGAGCTGCCGAAGGCGCCTTTTCTGTAATATTGCCGAATATTCATGAATCCTTGGAAGTCCTCACTGATACAAAACCAACTACGAAAATTTCTACTCCGCTTTCGATTGCAGAGAAAGAGAAGATCTATCAAATTGCCAAGGAGCAGGGCTCGGTAACCAGAAACGGGGTGGAAAAACTTTTGGGCCTGAAGACAACGAAGGCCTTCCGTCTCATCAAAGAGATGTGTGAATCAGGAGTGCTGGAACAAGAGGTCAACGGTAAGTACACCAGGTACATACCCAAATAATATAAAGAGCACAGCAGAAGAGGGAGGGAGCTTCAGTCGATTAAGACTTCGTTCCTTCCTCTTCGAAATTTGGGAATACAGAGTCGGCTGCAGCTGCAAAGCGTGCCACATGCCTTGCTGCCGTGGAAGGTGAGGCTAGTGTTCCTGGCCCTCCAACACATCCGCCTGGGCACGCCATGCCCTCAACAAGATCCGGATGGGTTTCTCCCTTCGCTATACCTTTAAGCATATCAAGACAAGCTGATAAGGTATCAGCCTTCTCGAATTTGATATCGGTAATGCCAAATTCTTCTTCAGCAGTCCTAATGATGGCAGTCCCTACACCGGATGCATTTGCATACCCGCGACCAAGTGCGCTTGCATCCTTGATTGCCGGGCTTTGTTCGAGGGTCGGCAGATCTATATCGTAGGCGACAAATAGGGCTGCGAGCTCCTCGAACGTAAGCACATAGTCAACATAGCCAGCGACTTCCTCGGTGAGAGCTTCGTATTTCTTTGCAATACAGGGGCCGATGAAAATCACTTTGGCATTTGCATCTGATTCCTTGATCTTTAAGGCTGTTTCAACCATCGGAGTAAAACTCTGTGCAATATTGCCTGCAAAATCAGGATAGGCGGACTTTGCTGTCATTACCCATGAAGGACAGCAGGAAGTACCGAGAAAAGTTCCTTGCTCCTCCTTGAATTTTTCAGCAAGGATTACCGTATCATGGTCGGCTCCATACGCTACTTCCATCACACGATCGAATCCGAGGCGCCTGATTCCTTCAAAAATCATTTCCGGAGTGACTTTGACGCCGAATTGACCGGTAAACGAGGGGGCAACGATTGCATAGAGTTTTTGATGATTGCTCCTTTCGTTATGTTCCATCAATGCATGCGTTACTTGTGCAATTTCTGATTTATCCGAGATGGCTGCAAACGGACAGGATACTGTACATAAACCACAGCTCACACAGATTTCCTGATGAATTCGGGCATATCCTTCTTCATCGGAATCAATAGCTTGGACACCACAGGCTTCAGCGCACGGCCGAACCATTCTGGTAATGGCGGAATAGGGGCAGACCTGCACACATTTCATACATTTGATACATTTTTCCTGATCGATATGCGCCTTGTCGTCTGGGAAGGAGATTGCATTCCTTGGGCAGACTATGGAGCATGGATGTGCCATGCAAGCTTGGCATTTATCTGTGACGATTACCTGATCTTCAGGGCATTTTTCACAAGCTGCTTTGATAACATTGACCAGTGGGGTTGTGATAACCTTCTCGCTGGTAAAAGCTTTCTCAATATCCTTGAATAGAGAAGTGTGTGCTTTTTCATCCACGGGAGCGAGCCCGAAGGCAAGCCGGATGCGTTGTTTCACAATGGAAAGTTCCCGGTAAGAACAGCAACGATAGGTTGGTTTTCCCATTTCGATAATATCGTAGGGTAGAGCTTCAATTTCCGAAGGATCCTTCTTGTCGAGGATAAACCGTACGGTTTCCATGAGGAGCCTTCTGCGGAGATCAGTAACAGGGGTATAAATACCTCTCATCCTTTCAAATACACGCTTTACTCCAATATCCTTCAAAATATGGCCTCCTACGTATTTTTGATGCGTTTGTACACTTCTTCTAGAATAACTTCCGGTTTAGCCTGCAGAAATAGCTCATCATCGATTTTTACAACTGGGGATCTTCTGGAATGATCACAGACGCTGTCAGAGCATGGCATCTCGTGGATGCTGCAATATTCCTGTATCTTTTTTTCTGAACGTAGAGCTTCAATGAGCTGAGAAGCTCCACGGAATGTGCAATTCGTTCCCATACACACAAAGATATCTATTTTCTTATCCGACATTTTAAAACCTCCCAATCTCTGAGTTGTTAGTATAATTTAGATTTTTCTCAGAATAAAGGTTTATATAAGCAAGCTTAATTTCGCTTGTCATTCATCCATTATGCCGGCTTTAGGATTCAGTTCCCCAAACTTCAATCTGAGTGAGTGCTGGGAAAGGTGAATCATCTCCAGCTTTCTTTAAATTGCAAAGGGTAATATGGGTAATTGTCTTCTGCTGAATCATGAATCGCTGGGGTGTATTCACTTGTTCCAGAGGTAGGATATGGACTTCCCCCTCACTATCAATGATCGTAGCTTCTGTCCACCAACTATCATGAGGCCAATCGGAACGAAGCGTAAGGCGAACCTCATCGACTAAAACAGGGCGGCCGAATTCGATATGCAGTTCTGCTTTTGGATTCTGGTTGATACCCCAGCTTGTCCAGGGATATTCTCCATGAAAATCATTGGCATAAAGCCCATCTATTGCGTTACGTGCTGCAAAAATCATTTCGCCTCGCGTTTCTACATTGGCAGAGGCATGCGGGAATATTCCTTTGTTTTCATGGAGGTCATAGGGGTTGCATGCAAGATTCTGACGGGGAAAGCTTCCTACGTGGCAGACGGTAAGGAGATGACGATCTCCTTGGAATGCAGAGGCTGGATAACACGTTCTCTGCTCTTCTTCGATAGGGATCTCGAAGGTGGCTTCAGGTTTTAGATAGATGGGGTGTTTGCCTAAGGCTTCATCAAGTTGTACACAGTACAAACCTTCCTGTTCAACTTGTAGCCGAATTTTATCTCCTGCTTCATATTTCTTTTGATATACTAAAGATACTCCGTAGCCGGATTTTTTGCTTTTCGCAACTTCCTTGTTATTTGCATCAAGAATTATAATCTTCATTGGACAATCCTCCGCTCTGTCACTATACCATAGCTTACTTTAGCTTGACAGCATTGGCCTTATCGTCCATGGTTACAGTATGATTTGTACCTATCTTGGACACAGCGCTTTTTTATTGGAAACAGAGAAGTATTTGTTGCTCTTTGATTATACAAAGGGCGAACTGACTCTGCCGTCTGACGAGAAAACCTTATTGGTATTCGCCAGTCACCGCCATGGCGATCATTACAGCCCGATCATCTTTCCCTTGGCTGAGAATCGTAAAGGCCATACGGTCTTTGTACTATCTACCGATATCTCCTCTGAAAATGTCCCTTATACCTGTACCATTAACCCGATGGGGCCTTATGAGGAAGATATTGTTGAGGGTTTGGTGATCAAGACCCTGAAAAGTACCGATGAAGGGGTAGCCTTTATTGTGGAAGTGGAAGGTAAGGTCATTTACTTTGCAGGGGATCTGAACCACTGGCATTGGGATGGGGAAAGTGACGAATACAATGAGGCGATGGCAATCGCCTATCACAAGGAATTGGATCGGTTACCCGCACACCTTGACCTTGCCTTTGTCCCTGTTGATCCTCGCCTCGGTTCTGCCTACAGCCTTGGAGCGAAAGACCTGGTAGAAAGAGTACAGGTTGATATGCTTGTGCCCATGCATGCTTGGGATGATTATTCGGTCTACCCAAAAATACAAGCGGAACTTAGCACGAGTGTAGGAGAGGTGGTACAACTAACGCAGAAACCACAATCATGGAGAATAGGATGAATTTTAGATTTGTTCACAACAATTTCAATGTCATGGATCTCGATAAGTCACTTGCGTTCTATAAAGAAGCTCTTGGACTTGAGGAAGTAAGAAGAAAAGAAGCTGCTGATGGTTCCTTCATCATCGTATTTCTTTCTGATGGGGAGTCGAAACACCTTTTGGAACTTACTTGGCTGAAGAACTGGGAGAAAGATTCCTACAACCTAGGGGATAATGAATTCCACCTTGCTTTCCAGGTTGATGACTTCGAAGGTGCCAAAGAGAAACACCGTAAGATGAATTGTATTTGTTTTGAAAATAAACAGATGGGAATATATTTCATCACCGATCCCGATGGATATTGGCTCGAAATAGTTCCGATTCGTAAATAAAGTTATGTAAAACGGCTGGTGAATATTCTCTGATACTGTTTCGGGCTCATCCCCATAACCTTGCGGAATTGGCGGGAGAAGTAGTTCGGATCTTTGAAGCCACTGGCTTCGCTTACTTGCGACATCGATAGCCCTCGCTTTTGTATCAAGGTAC
>QJZS01000175.1 GCA_003247345.1 Spirochaetales bacterium | reverse complement strand
TGAATTTGGAATTATGAGCCTTGGTGTCATGATTTGTATGATAACCGGAGGAATTGACTTGTCTGTAGTAGGTACTGCTAATCTGACATCAATCCTGATGGCATTTGTGTTGCTTCGGCTTACTGATGCAGCAGGAGCAATCCCTGGCTTTGCCATTCCATTGGTGTTCCTCCTTGCGGTTGTGATTGGAGCATCTCTTGGGTTGTTTAATGGATTTTTGGTTTCCAAGCTTCATATAACCCCGATCCTTGCAACAATGGGTTCTGGTGAGTTGTTTACTGGTATTTGTATTGCAATGACCAATGGTAATGCTGTGAGCAAGTTTTCCCGCACCTATGCAAAAACAATCAACAATCGTCTGTTTGGCCTAATTCCTATTCAGTTATTGTTCTTCATAGGCATGGCAATTCTCATCTGGTTCCTTATTTCAAAGACCGTTTTTGGGACCAAGATATACATGCTGGGTACCAGTGAGAATGTGGCTAAGTTCAGCGGATTGAAAACCGATCGCTTGTTCTTGAAGACATACATGCTTTCGGGCATCTGTGCTGCCCTTGGCGGTATGATTATGCTAGCAAATTACAATTCGGCTAGAGCTGACTATGGCACCGTTTATACGTTGCAATGTGTGTTGATTGTTGTCCTTGGAGGTGTCAATCCTATCGGAGGAAAAGGGAAGATAAGCGGTGTTGTACTATCCATTATTCTCTTAAGATTGCTTGAGACAGGAATCAATAGATTCCCAAGAATCAGCAGCTACTATATCTCCCTGATTTGGGGAGGCGTGTTGATTCTGGTCATGGTTATGAACTACTTTACTGAAAATAAGAAAGTTGTTTTCAAAAAACCAATCCAGCAATCTGGGAAAATGGAGCATACGGTATGAAATCTATCAATGTAGTGTTAGTCGGTGAGTCCTGGGTCTCTGTAAGTACGCATCATAAGGGCTTTGATCATTTCAGCTCAGGGACCTATGAGACCGGTGAAGCTTACATTCGTGAAGCCTTTGAGAAAGATGCTTCGATTCATTATACCCATATACCCGGGCATTTAGCTGGCGAGCAATTCCCGAATACTATGGAAGAGTTATCTAAGTATGATGTCGTCATCCTCAGTGACATCGGTGCTAACTCATTGCTTTTAAGCAGAAAAGTCTTTCTTGAAGGAAAAACTTCGCCAAATAGGTTGAAACTAATAAATGAATGGGTTTCTCAGGGTGGAGCTCTGTGTATGTGTGGTGGCTATCTTTCATTTGCTGGTATCCAAGCTTCGGCAAAGTTCTTTAGGACCCCGATTGAAGAAGTTTTACCTGTAGATATCTATACGTTTGATGATCGCATCGAGACTCCTGAAGGGGTACATGTTAATGTGGTAGCTCCAAATCATCAGATTATCAATAATGTTCCGAAAGCTTGGCCAGTATTGCTCGGATATCAAGAAGCTCCTCTTAAAGAGAGTGCCGAATTGATTTTAGAAACAGAGTATGGCCATCCTTTATTGGCTACTATGGAATACGGAAAGGGTAGATCCTTAGTGTGGATGTCTGATATCGGTCCTCATTGGTGTCCCAAGGGTTTTGTAGAATGGGAAGGATTTACCACGATGTGGCAAAATGCCATACATTGGTTGGTTAAGGATATCTGATTCTCATTGATTAAGTTATAAATAAACGAAAGGCAACCTGCATTTGCAAGTTGCCTTTTCTATAGAGTCGGGGCGAAAGGACTCGAACCTTCGATATCCTGCTCCCAAAGCAGGTGCCCTAGCCACTGGGCTACGCCCCGAAACTTTTTGGAGTATACGCACTTGAGCTTGTAAGCGTCAAGGGGTAGGATGAATTAAGATGAAAAAGAATTCAAACGCCTCCAAAATATACGAAATCTTGGATGAATTTTTACCTGTTGACATCCAATTTCTAGAACAAAAAGATCCCTTTCGATTTCTGATCAGTGTAATTCTGTCAGCTCAGACCACAGATAAAATAGTGAATGCTGTGGTAAGGCAGTTGTTTGCCGTCTATCCTGATGTTAAGTCCTTGGCACAAGCAAATCTGGAAGACGTTCAAGAGATTATTTATCCTACAGGATACTATCGGAATAAAGCAAAGAATATTATTGCTTGTGCACAAGCCTTGGGTGATAGTGAAGTTCCTGACACGATGGAAGCGTTAATTAAACTCCCAGGAGTAGGCCGAAAGACTGCAAGCTGCGTATTAGGTGACATCTATAGAAAGCCGGCAATCATAGTAGATACGCACTTTGCTAGGGTAGTGAAGAGATTGGGATTGGTTGCTACCACGGATCCTGGGAAAATTGAAAAAGAGATTGCCTCCTTGCTTGAACCAAGTCAGCATTATAGGTTTTCAATGACTGCCAATCTCTTTGGTAGAACGGTCTGTCATGCAAAGAAGCCTAGCTGTGATGATTGCCCTCTTAGCGGCCTCTGCCCGAGTCGAGACGCTTTTCTGAAGAAATAGACCAAGTGGTCAAGTTCCCGTTTGTCTCAACGCTTAGTACGGCAAATCGTACATCTTTGATAATGATTGGTTCTTTTTCCAATTGGATATTATCTGATCCCAAGTAAATGCCATCGACAGGGAAAGTCGTTCTGAGCTCTCTTCTAATTTGTTCAAAAGGATTCCCCTCGATAGGGAGAAACAGTATATTGTCTTTGAAGACAGCCGATGTGTTGGTTTGAAGCGGGAGAGGTGGACGCGTTACATACCCAACTGGTTCATCAGTACCCTTAGGACCCAAGAAAATACAAGGTTCAAGGGATTGAAAACCAGTATGACCCCAATCTGAAAATAGTTGGTTTCTGAGTTTTGTAACTTGTTGGTAGAGTTCCTTGCCTAGCCGCAAGATATAATATTGCTCCATGTGAGTAGCATACTGATGAAGTTGGGCCGCTACAAGGGAAAAAATGTAAAAGATGGGGCCTTTCTCTTTACACAAAAGCTGTTATCTGGTAATTTGGCTAAGGTTGGAGTCTATTTGTACGATACCCTTGTAGTACTGCTCACGGGCAAGGGCTTGCCTGGACAAGGAGATGTTCGACTCTAGCAGGCCCAGGTCGGCCAAAAATTGAATTATTAAGGATAAGGTGGATATAGCTATGGCTCGTAGATGTGAGATTTGCGGAAAAGGAACGGTTGCCGGAAATAGTGTTCCGAGAAAAGGTCAAGCCAAGAAACATGGTGGTGTTGGTCAGCACATTGGTGTTACCACAAAGCGCGTATTCCGCCCCAATCTCGTGACTATCAAGACCTTGGTAAAGGGTACCCCTCGTACCATCAAGGTTTGCACACGTTGTTTGCGGAGCGGCAAAGTCGAGAAGCTCGTATAATTTTATAGGTGCATTATTCTCGATTTGCAGAAGAGCCCATGATTGGGCTCTTTTTGTATCATTAGGTAATAGATTTTTTCAGTGAGTTGTTCAATATGTTGAATTTTTCGGAGGCGTCGATGGCGAATAATATACGGGTACACGCAATAGAGAGTTCAAATCTGGTATCTCAGGAAGGCTTGGAGAAACTTATCAGAATTCTTCAGGATTCAGATGAGAAACAGCAAGTTGTCGTGCTTGCACCTTTCTCCGATACAGATCTGGAGTTGACTAGTTTGCTCGTACATGCAAAAGAGCACGATGAAAGACTATGGTCTTTGCAAGAACAAAGATTTACTCGCTGGACAACATTGGTTGAAAGTTTGCTTTCAATCCCAGCCGGAGCCCAAGTGCTCCAGCGCATAAAACAAGGTTTTACCGATCTTGAGGATATTTTACGTTCAATCTGGCTAATTGAAGAAATCTCAGAAGGCGCACGTATTTATGCAGCTACCCTCTGTGATAGCTGGGTTGCAGATATTGCCTCACATTGGGCAGCCATAAGTGGAATGACATCCTCGTTACAACGTTTCGATATGGTCGAATCAGTAAAGGATGATGTACTTTTTGTACATGGACCGTTGTATCGGAGTTCAGTAAAAGAGGATTTAGGGGAACATAGTGCCGCCATTCTTGCTTCTAAGCTTGAAGGTGTCGGCGTAACCTTCTGGAATAATAAAGCGTTGTTAAAGAATGCTGATGTACACGAAGTTCCTTCAGCATTGGTGATACGATCCCTTTCTTATGCAGAAGCTACAGAGTTAAGTTTCTTCGGTTCTCCCATAATTCATTCGCACGCCTTGGTCCCTGCTATAGCAGCGTCTTTGCCTGTACAAATGCGCTATTGGGGTGATGAGAAAGACCCTGGAACCATCATAAGCAAAGATGGAGATCAGAAAGCTCCAAACAGAGTGAAAGGATTTTCCATTATTCATGATATTGCCCTCATCAATGTTGAGGGTGCTGGTATGAGTGGTGTTATTGGCATCGCCAGTCGCTTGTTCAATGCAATGCGTGAAGCTTCGATTTCTGTAGTTTTGATCAGCCAGGCAAGCAGTGAATATTCCATCTGTTTTGCCGTTCCTGAAACCCAAATGGAAAAAGCCTGCCAGACTGCAAGAGAAGAGTTTAGCAAGGAAATTGAAGAACGTTCTATTCAAAGTATTGAAGGAGAGCCTGAGCTTGCAGTTTTAGCGGCTGTTGGACAGCAAATGACTGGCCAAGCAGGAGTCGCAGGAAAGTTCTTCTCTTCCTTAGGCAAGGCTGGAGTCAATGTAATTGCCATCGCACAAGGCTCGAGTGAAACCAATATCAGCGCAGTGATAAAAGGCTCTGATTCTAAGAAGGCACTACGTGCTTTGCATGCACGTTTCTTCCTGTCCAAGCGGGCTATTTCGGTTGGTTTGCTTGGTCCCGGCAACATCGGGGGAACACTGCTGCAGCAAATATCCAGTGAGACGACCAGACTCAAAGAACAATTCGGATTGGATATCCATATACGTGGAATAGCTAACTCACGAAAGATGCTTCTTGATCAGGATGGTATTGATCCTTCCTGCTGGAAAGACCGCTTTGAAAAAGAAGCTGTGGAATTGGATATGGATCTCTTTACCCGCCATATCGGGGCAACCTATTTTCCTCATTCCTTGATTATTGACTGTACAACCAGCAGTACTCTTGCTGAAAAATATGCTACTTGGCTTGAGATGGGTATTCATGTGATTACCCCGAACAAGAAAGCGGGTACAGCCTCGATGGCTTATTACAACCAACTCTTCGATACATCTATCCGAACCGGAAAACGATTTCTCTATGAAACCACTGTAGGAGCCGGACTTCCCATCATTTGGACCTTGAAGGATTTGGTTCAGACAGGGGATCGGGTTCATCGTATTGAAGGCATTGTAAGTGGAACCTTAGCATGGTTATTCTCAAGTTATGATGGTTCTGTTCCATTCAGTACCCTGGTACGCCAAGCAAAGGAAATGGGATATACAGAACCTGACCCTCGTGATGACCTGTCAGGCATGGATGTAGGCCGAAAGGCTGTGATCCTTGCAAGAGAATTGGGATATGAGGTAGAAGTTGCAGATATTCCTATCCAAAGCTTGGTCCCAAAAGCACTGGATGGATGTACTGCCGGTCAATTCATGGAAAGCTTGGAACAGTTAGACCCATTTATTGAAAAGGCATATGAAGAAGCAACCGCAAAGGGAGAGAAACTACGTTATGTAGCTATTGTGGATGAACAGGGACAGTGTAGTGCTTCTCTTGAAAGCTATCCCTCTAGTCATCCTTTTGCACAAGCTAGTGGAACTGACAATGTAATTTGTTTTACCACCGATCGATACTTTACCCAACCCTTGGTTATCAAAGGACCTGGTGCTGGGCGTGAAGTGACCGCTGGTGGTGTATTTTCTGATATATTGCGATTGGCTGCCTATCTTGGTGCCAGAATTTAGGAGGAAGTAGCATGAAGTTTGTATCAACAAGGAAGAAGGCTCCTGAAGTAACGGCAAGCCAAGCCATATTGCAAGGACTTGCTCCAGACGGAGGCTTATACGTTCCAACCGAATTTCCTTCGCTGGGCTCAATCAATGTTCATGAGATTTCTTCTTATCCTGAATTAGCTTATGAAGTATTGGCTCCTTTCTTTGAAGATGATCCGTTGAAAGACGACCTTGCTCAAATCTGTATTGATGCTTTTAATTTTCCTGTTCCCTTGGTTCCCCTTCGGAAAGAGGAAATGGTTCTGGAATTGTATCATGGTCCTACTGCGGCATTCAAAGATTTTGGGGCACGATTCCTTGCTTACAGCATGGAGAAAATCCTTGAGAAGAATCCCCGTAAATTGACTATCTTGGTAGCTACTAGCGGTGATACCGGTGGGGCTGTTGCTGCAGCTTTTGCGAATAGAAAAGGCATCGATGTCAAAGTCCTATTTCCTAAAGGCAGAGTAAGCAAACGACAGCAAACACAGCTTACCTGTTGGGGGAATAACATCCAGGCGTATGAGGTTGATGGCACGTTTGATGATTGCCAGAAAATGGTAAAAGACGCTTTCATGGATGAGGAAATCTCAAAAGCATGGGGCTTAAGTAGTGCAAATAGCATCAATCTGGGTCGTTTGCTCCCGCAAAGTGTCTATTACGTCTATGCATCCTATCTCTATCAGCAGGCAGTCGGGAAAAAACCTATCTTTGTTATCCCCAGCGGTAACGTAGGAAACAGCTGTGGTGCTTACTGGGCAATGAGTATGGGAGCTCCTATCGAGCGTGTCGCTCTTTCTGTGAATGAGAACAAAACCATTCCTGATTACCTATTCTCAGGCAATTATGAAAAACGTTCATCAGTTGCTACTTTGGCGAATGCAATGGATGTAGGTGCTCCGAGTAATATGGAGCGCCTGTTTGATCTGTATCCTGATATTGATACCATGCGAAAGATGGTAAGTGCTTGGTCGGTTGATGATTCAACTATCAAAGCAACTATCAAAGAAGTGTATGAAGAATCAGGTTATGTCCTTTGTCCTCATACGGCAACAGGTGAGAGAGTAAGGCGTGATCAATTTGCAGGTAAA
>QJZS01000093.1 GCA_003247345.1 Spirochaetales bacterium | reverse complement strand
TTCGGAAGCTGGAATCGGGCCAAGGGAGGCAAGTCCTGGTTCATCATACACAATGTACATGCCTCTTCCGCCCAATACATGGGAAGGTCTTACCAAGACCGGGAAACCGACTTGCTTTGCAAAGGGGATGATATCCTCGCTTCTCGTAGCAGCCATATTGTTCGGTTGGCGTAAACCGAGGCGCTTGATCAAGGCAGAGAATTTGCCTCTGTCCCCTGCATCCATCAGCCCGGCAAGACTGGTGCCTTCCAATTCGGCTCCCGCTCTGGTCAGAGCTGGTGCAAGGTTCAAAGGAGTTTGTCCTCCCAATTGGACGACAACACGCTTGGTTTGCTCGTGCCGGAGAATTTCTTTCACATCTTCTGCAGTCAAGCTTTGCAGATACAGACGGTCGCTGATATTGAAGTCGGTAGAAACTGTCTCAGGGTTGCTGTTGACCATGATGGTTTTTCTTCCAAGCTTTCTGAATGCAATGGAAGCAAGAGTACAGCAGGTATCGAACTCCAGACCTTGGCCGATACGGTTCGGTCCGCTGGCCAGTATTACGACTGCTTCATCCTTCAAGGGTTCTGCTTCCTCTGTCTCTCCATACGTGGTGTAGAGATAGGGGGTAAGTGCATCGAACTCACCACTGCACGTGTCGACATGGTGGGTTACCGGGTGCATTTCATATGCGTATCTGAGCCGTTCGATATCGGCTTCAGTTCTCCCGGTCAAGGATCCGATATAGGCATCACTGAGCCCTGCTTTCTTTGCAGTAAGCAAAGTTGCCTGATCCAGATGGCTGGTGATTTCCATTTCGATTGCACGCTGCTCTACCAAGAGGTTGAGGAACCAGCGATCAAATTTTGTAATATCTTCGATCCTATCAAGATCATCCAAGCCTTTTCTGCACAGGGTGGTATATGCGGCAAGGAGCCTCAGCGGGTGGGCGCTGCCAAGGAACTGCTCAACTTGTTCTTCGGTATAGAGTCCCAAACGAACCAAGTCACACAATCCTTCCAATTTTCTTTCGGAGGAACGTATACCTTTGTTGAGGGCTTCCAAAGCAGTTCTTCCTAAAGCCAAAGCTTCTCCGATGCTTCTCATCTGAGTGCCTAAGGCAGAGAGAGGAAGTGGAAATTTCTCCAATTCGAAGCGAGGTACTTTTACGGCACAATAGTCGAGTACCGGTTCAAAACAAGAGACTGATTGACCAGTTATCTCGTTGACAACTTCATCAAGGCTGTAGCCTACAGCCAGTTTTGCCGAACATCTTGCAATGGGGAATCCCGTAGCCTTACTAGCCAATGCTGAGGAACGCGATACTCTTGGGTTCATCTCGATGACAATCATGCGTCCGGTTTCCGGATGAACTGCAAACTGGACATTACTTCCACCACAGTCTACTCCGACTGCCCGAAGGATGGCGATGGATGCATTACGCATCTTCTGGTACTGCTGTTCATCCAGGGTCTGAATCGGTGCGATAGTGATACTATCACCGGTATGGACTCCCATCGGGTCGATGTTTTCGATGGAACAGACGATGATGGCATTGTCTTCCTTATCCCGCATGACTTCCATCTCGAACTCTTTCCATCCGATCAAGGATTCCTCGATCAGGACTTCATGAGCAGGACTGGTTTCCAGTGCATACTCAAGCAAAGCAGGATATTCTTCTTCATTGTATGCGATAGCTCCGCCCATACCACCAAGGGTATATGAAGGCCTGAGGATCAAGGGGAAGGGAAGATCCTTGAGGATTGCCTTACCTTCTTTGACGCTATGGACGACAAAACTCTTGGCACTTTCCAGGCCAAGTCCTTCAATGACTTCTTTGAAGGCGCCTCTATCCTCAGCCAATTTGATGGATTTAATGGAGGATCCGATGACTTCCACCCCATATTGCTCAAGCAAGCCTGCTTGTTCGAGTTCCAGGGCAAGGTTCAAACTGCTCTGTCCTCCCATGGTGGTGAGGATGGCATCCGGTCTTTCGCGTTGGAAGATTTGCTCTACATACTCAGGTCTCAAGGGATCCAGGTAAATATGATCAGCGTTCCCAAAGGTTGTCATGACCGTGGCAGGATTTGGGTTCAGTAGGATGACTTCATACCCCTCTTCCTTCAATGCTTTGACGGCTTGGTTGCCGCTGTAATCAAATTCACAAGCTTGGCCGACAACGATCGGACCGCTTCCGATAACGAGGATCCGCTTTATATCTCTTCTAGCACTCATGCCTTTGCCTCCTGGGTTGTCTTGATGAACGTGTCGAAGATCCATCTGGCATCCTGAGGACCCGGAGAAGCTTCTGGGTGGAATTGTACGCATCGTACCGGCTTATCACTACAAAAGAGGCCTTCGATTGAATTGTCATTTGCGTTTCTGAACCAAATAGTTGCCGTGGAGGGAAGTGAATCTTCATCGCTTGCATAGCTGTGGTTCTGGCTGGTTACAAAGCAAGCCTTTGTCTGAGTATCCACAACTGGGTGGTTCCCACCATGGTGTCCATATTTCATTTTGATAGTTTTCCCGCCTATGGCCCAAGTGATCAACTGGTGGCCGAGGCAGATACCGAATACAGGCAGTCCCGCTTCCATGACCTTCTTTGTCATGGCAACAGCCTCCTGCAGTCGCTCGGGATCTCCAGGACCGTTGGAAAGCAACATGGCATCACAACCAGCTGCCAGAATCTCTTCTGCAGTTGCTGTCGGCGGAAAGAGCGTGACGGCAATGCCACGCTTATACAGTTCGACGATAATCGAACGTTTGATTCCGAAGTCAACAACTGCGAAGCGCAAGCCAGTCGGCTTTGCCGTGATTTGTAAAGGAAGCTTTGGATCGACCTGGACTTCTTTGGTGCTCACTCCATCTATCAGATCAATCTCGCTTACCTTCGGGTATGCTTTTACTAAGCTCAGTGCGTATTCGTAGTAGGCATTGGTCAGAATCGGGGCTCCCGTTTGGAAGATAATTCCGTTCTGAGCTCCATTGTTTCTGATATGAATGGTAAGTTTGCGGGTATCCAAATCAGTCAGTCCGACAATTTTATGTTCTTTGAGATATGTATCTAAAGAGACCCTCTTTTGGGGAAGAGGGCCGTTATAAACAGAACGTACAATTAATGCTGAACAACTGATTGGATTCTCTTCTGAGAATATCTGTTCTTCAAAAACCCTTTCACAACCATAATTGCCAATATGCGGATACGTCATTACTACCATCTGCCCATGATAGGAAGGATCAGTCAGTATCTCCTGATACCCAGTCATACTGGTATTGAAGACTACTTCAGCAACGAGGGTTTGTTCCCCAAGAAAAGGGGCAGGTTCTCCAAATCCCGTTGCGGTGAATACAGTTCCATCCTCTAAGAGAAGAAAGCTTGTGTCCATATATACTCCATAAGTTCAAATTGTAGGGATGATACTCAATAATGAAGATTTATGCAACAGTTTCTGTATTAATATGCAACATTACTGGGAAAATACCTTAAAAATACAACAAATATTCAATTCTGTGTTGCATTGATGCAACTAATCCTTGTTTATAGTGAACTGTTCAGGATTAAAAGCATCGCTGCCAAGCCAAAGATCTATTCTGAGTCCGCTGTCGGAGTTGCTGACTGTTGCCTGTTTGATTTGCCAACCGATCAATTGCAGTCTCGCATCCCAGGTAACATCATGACCGGCCATCAGTCCATAGTATTCCGCCAGTTCAGGCCGACTTTGCTTTGGGTGGAGGGCTTTGTTGATTTTCTGGATCTCTGCATCGCTGCGCTTCTGGTCGTCAAAGAAGCTTAAATGTGCTCCATCGTCTTCCTGATGCAATGAAACAACCATTCTCAAGGGGTTTCCCTCAAGGAGGAAGTTTGTCACTTCGCCTATCAAGCGTCCTAAAATCTCTTTGCGTTTCATGAGTTGAAGTCCTCCTCAGGTCTATTTGTTTTATACCATTGCAGAATAGCTACGAATAGGGTGGCGGTAAGGCCGCCTGCGAATCCATTGTTGTATAAGTCCAATCCACCATGCCAGGAACCGGTGACTTCCACCATGACCAAGTGAAGGAAACCCGCAAGGATACCGGCGACGAACCCAAACTGACCGGCTATCGGGGCAAGAGTCGTGGAGAACAAGGTTGCAAGCAGGGGGCCTGGATCGGTTAGTGATTTTCCGAATACCAATGTAGAGAGAATTACACCAAGAACTACCGGAAAGGTGTTCTTCAGTGTTTTTCCAAATCCTCCGAAGGCGATTACCGTAAACATAGCACCGACTGTCGGCCCGTTTATCGGGGCTCCTACGGCTACCAAATAGAGCCAAGAGAGTAGTCCCAGCAAGCCTATATTCAAGAATGTACCACCTGTATATCCTGTATCGAAGAAATCCGAAGGGAGTCGGCCTGGCATCTTCTGGATGGCCAAAAATCCTTTGATTGAGGTCTTGGGCTTTTCCAATATCATTGCACTTGCTATCAACATAAGGCTGAAAACGGGAATTATAAGGAAAAGGGCAAGGGAGAATTGTTCGTTCCACTCGACTGACAGACCTTCCATCTTTCCTGCTGCAATAAGCAGACTTGATGCGAAAAGTCCGAGAAAGCCGCAACTGAATCCTACGTTGTAGAGATTGTACCCTTGATGGAGTTGCAGCATAGCACCTGCAGAGGCTGGAAGCAGAAATCCTGCAACAAGGCCTGCAAGTATCCCTAATGGAATGGAAATGAAGTAGGGCAGATTAATGGAAAACATGATGTAGGTTACCAACGGCCCCAAGGCAGTGCCAAAGAGTGCGATAAGGCTGTAGGAACCAAATTTCTTTCGTGCCAATCTGCTTGCAATCCACACCCCGCCAATGATCGGGAGGCAGTTGAGAACGGTATTGCCGAAGAACGAGAACCCAAGCATGGTAACGATTGCGGCGACCGTTGGTCCGGAAAGACTTACCGAAGTAAGATAGGCGAGCAATAGGCCGAGCGCCCCTACACTTGCCGCATTCACCATGGCAGTTCCTACTCCGTATAAGGTGAAATCACTGATCAGACGGGCTCCCTTGGTTTGCAAGAGTACCACATTTGTGAGAACGGTGATTGGGCCTTCAATGATAAGCCCTGTGAGAAACAAAAGTACTATCAGTGTTGCAAGTAGTACATACAGTGTTCGTTCGCTGCGTTCCAAGGTGCCTCCTTTGGTATTTGTATGCTACATACAGAATAGTGATTATGACAAGTAACAGGAGGTTAAAAAAACAAGAATATAGAGAAAGGGCTGAAACAAAGTTTCTGTCTTTGCTCCAGCCCCATATATAGGAAGGTAGTTTATTCAGTATTCCAAATCTATTTTTCCGCTCACCGATGAAAGGGTGACCTTGTTCTCGGCTTTGCCGGTAGTAAGCTCAGCTTTCTTCTGGTCTTGGGTAGCACCGTTGAAGATGATGTCCCCGCTGATCGTTGAAGCTGTGACAGTCAGGTCCTTACTGTCAATCAGATGCAAAGAAAGTGTTCCACTTGTGGTTTTGGCTTCCAGACGACCAGTATCTTGGAGCGTTATATCACCAGAGATCTCAGAACTGATACTTTTTAGCAGTATGTCCTGAGCACTCAGACGCTGCACCCAAATTTCTCCACTGGTGGAAGCAATCTCTATCCTTTGTTTAGAAACGATATCTTTACCGGAGATTTCCCCGCTGATTGTGTGCAACTTGATGGTTTGGCTTCCTTGTAAACCAAGGAAATCAATCATCCCACTGATAGATGCAATATCTGCTGATTCTATTTGCATCTCTTGCATGAGCCTGATATCACCACTGGTTGATTCTGCATTCAATTCTTTCAACCCTGAAGTTGGAACAGTAATGATCAAAGGAGAGGCATCATATGAGAAGAAACGTAGGAACCATCGTTGAATAGGATTGACCGTGATATCGATTTGGTTTCCTTTCTGAGTTATCTTCAGTTCTCCCTCATCATTGCTTCCCAAAGAGATGGTTGCCGCTTTAGCCTGCGTATCCACCTTGATGATGATATCGTTGCTGATGGTTCGGATATTCAAGATGTCATCTGCTTGTATTTGAAGCTGCTGTTGGCCCCTGTTCTGGATTCCCCTACGTTCCCACCCCTTGAAAAAGGAGAAGGAGGAGGCGAGTACCAGAACAAGTATGATCAAGAATATCTTGTTGGCCTTTGTGTCCTTAAGCATCTCACTGTCCTTGATGGAACCTGTCGTCCCAATCACGCTCTTTATTGAACATCTCGCTTTCCATTTTTTCAACTTTGCGCTTGAGACGCTCGTATTCAGCTTTCAATTCATCGTCGGATTTCTCTTCTTTGTATTCTTCATAGATGGTAGATTTTGCTTCATATGAGGTTCCTGGGTTCATGGGAATCACCATTGCAGCAACTAAGTAGATGAGAACTCCTGGAAATACTCCAGTGAATAGAATGGCAAGAAATATAATCAGACGAACCGGCTCTACTGGGAGATCTCTCCATTCGGCAAGACCGGTGCAAACCCCAAAAACTTTCCCTCTAGGTGATCTGTACAATCGTTTGGTAGCCATAGCAATCATTCCTTTCATTCCTTATTATAGTCGCCGTCCGAATTATTCTTCCGGCTGTTCATTATTGTTTCGAGATTCGCAAGCCTCTGCTGCAAATCATCGATACCCTTTTTCAGTTCCTCTCTGTTGTTGTGTTGTTTCCATTCGGAAAAACCCTGAGTAGGTTCTTCTCCGTCCCTTGCTCTGCGTCGGTCCTTTCTGCTTCTGTATTTGTAAGAACTATAGGTACCTGGTGGAAACCCCATCTCCATTTCACGCATCTTTAAGGCAGCATCAATCTTCTTTTTTTTCAGACTATGCTTGATCGTAGTGACAACGATGATGAAGGTGAAAATGACTGCCAAAATCCATACTGCTGTCATGTCCAACTCCCCTTATAGACCCGCACGCTTGCGAAGTTCTTCGATCTCTGCATCGATATCATCCATCTCTTCAAGATCACGGAACTTGTCGTCGAGTGAACTGGAGGTGTGACGATTCAGGTCGTTGTTTGCCTGCATCCGGTCTATTTTCTCTTCCATGTCGGAAAACCTTGAAGAAGTAGCTCCGTCATTCGCCCTTTTGAGGGTCTCTTGTGCTGCCTGCTCTTCACGTGCACGTTTTGCACGCTCGGCCATCATTTGGTATTTCTGTTTGACTGCTGCAAGCTTATCCTCAATCTGGTTGATTTCGTCTTTAGCAGTCCTGATTACTTCGTCATAGGAACCAAGTTCTTCCTTGAGTCGGTCCATTTCGCTTTTTGCCTGTTTTTTTGCAAGCAATGCCTCACGGGCCAAGTCCTCACGGGCTTTCGAGATTGCCAACTCAGCACGAGCTTGCCAACGTTTTACGGCACTCTCAGCTTCCTTGTAGGTCCTTTCGGTTTTTGCCCTGTTTGCC
>QJZS01000074.1 GCA_003247345.1 Spirochaetales bacterium | reverse complement strand
TTTTGTAACATTCGCTCCCGAGGGCGATCACAGACTGCCATCTCTTTGATTCTTTGTTCAGTTGGTTGGTCGATAAGGTATTTCATATCCCCCTAAGGGAGCATACGTGTGTGTTTGCTTGAATCTGTATTAATGGTAAGAATGATTATTCTTCAGAGTAAGGTAAAATCGTTTGAACAGCCTTTGTTGAGCGTCTTTCATTAGATGTTTTAATAGAAACGAAATTATCAAGAAAATGAATATATTGGCCTAGAATTTTTACAATTGCACCAACAAAAAGAGCAGCTAAAATAGTCCCTTCTCGTACTCCTATGACTTGATGGTTAAACCCAAGGCCAACAATTAAACTGATAAGTACCAAGAAAGAATCGAAAAATACTTTTACCTTGCCAAAATCTATTGAGAAGGTTGAAGAAATTGCTTTCACCAGTCCTTCCCCTGCCACAAACAAAACGTTTGCTTTGACTTCCAGAAATATACCGAAACTAAGCAAGATGATACTTAGTGAGAGAAAGAAGAACTGTTGCAAATAGGATGAAGGTGCAATATCTGCAAAAATGAACAGTGAGACATCAATCATAGTGCCAAAGACAACTGCAACAGCCAATTGAAGGACATGCTTGATTGAAAAGTCTCTGCGTAATAAAGGGATTTGCAGAAGAACAAAAAACACATGCATAGCTGTGGTAAATTGCCCTACGGTAAATATTCCAAACACTTGATTCAAGACATAGGGAAAACAGGAAATCGGGGATATCCCGAGAGTTGCCTTGATTGAGAACGTAACTCCAACTGCCATGATTGCAAGGCCACAGAATAAAATGAAGAAACGTTTTATATAATTTGAGACTATTGGTTGTTGCATTGATTTAGCTCCCCTTCGAGCTTGATGATCCCGTATAGCGTACTGCTTTTGGATAAATGATGTAAATAACCTATTACAAAATATTAAGTTATTATACAAACTGAAGAACATCTTTTTATGCATAAGATTGACAATGTATAAACGAGCCCGTATTTTCATACAGGCTCATCAATACTAATTTGAATGCTAGTTTTATTAGTTTTCAGTGTAGAAGAAGCTTTTAGGTTTAGCGAACGCACGTTTCTTTGTGATGATGAGATACGATACGAATGCAGCAAGCAAGTACACACCACTGATAGCCACTGCCAACCAGAACAACATTGGGTTGTTCTTAGTCACGCTGAAAGCAGGAAGATTTACACTAAGAATAATCGGGATTGCCAAGGCAAAAACGATACCTACAGAGTAGAGGTAGTCAGTAGCAACCGGTGTTTCAAACTCTTGGTCGACTACTCTTAGAAGCGCAAGACCGGTAGGAAGGGTTCCTGTTGCTGACCCGTAAATGATTAACATTCTGAAGAACTGATGGTCATCATACAGACGGGAACAATACCAAGGCAGAATTATCAAGGTGATAAACATTCCGACAATCGTAAGAATGAGGATTGGGAGCCAATATCCTTGAATGGCAACCAGAGAAATAGCACCCAAGGAGGAAGCCACAGTCAGGTCAACAGAAAGTCCGCTGAGTCGGTTGCAGGTAGCATTGTCGATGGTGGTCTCAACCTTTACCAAACGCATGAAACTCTTAACTCCGATTGCACTGAAGGCACTGAACACGAAGTTGATACCCCACAAGCTGTCGGCAAGTTCCACTCCCAATGGCCCGATAAGGCCGAGAAGGGCAGAAAGACCAGTTAAGAAGCCCCAGCTTACCAGGTAGGTCGCCATAATTAAAGCGACATGATAACTTAACGAGTCCAAGGATTCCCCATCGGTAGATAGATAAGAACCCACAGGCCTCTCATGTTCAAATCTACTGAAAAAGCCTGTCCTGACGCTTTTGTTGTTTATCCGTTTTGCATGCTCATCTCCGATCCAACCTCTTTTTAGGCCTTGGTTGATGAGAACAACACCTCCGAAGCTTCCAATTAAAAATCCAATGGCTGCCATGGTGAGTCCCACCGACGATCCTCCGATGAAGCCCATTGGTTCCCAACCGATACCGATTGAATAGGCTTGTCCCGGTCCCAACTCGAAGCCCAACGGCAAAGTGAACCCGAAAGCGGGGAATAGATCCTTGCGGAAGGTGGCTATTATGGCTGCTGTTGTAAGCAAGCCGAAGAAACATTGCAAGCCATATTGTCCAAGAACGGCGGTCACATTAGCCGCTAGAGTTCTTCTCCCTTTGACTTCTTTATGTTCCTTAGGTGTGACCCTCAGTAGCATTGCAATAAAACTGATGTTCAGCAAGTGATAGACAATCACTCCCAGAAAGTCATTTCGCAGATGCAATAAAGGAGCAAAGAAATTATAGAAAATCAGTAGGAATATTCCTGCAATGATGGAGACTGGTATGAGAAACCGCTGAAGGAACTTTACCCTTGCCCTGATAAGGGCGGCGATAAGCAGAGCAGTCGAGATAATCCCTAAATGAAAAATAAAATCCCAGCTCATACACTCTCTCCTTTTTCAATAACCTTGTGATTTTTATATGCTTCCAAATATTTAAGAATACACCCACGTTTGTGTAGTCTTACTCTGTACAATGTCTGGTTATGATAGAATTCTAGGGTGTTCTTGGCATTTATCACCATAGAGCTTATATCAGCATAGGCAAAATAATGTTCTTTCCCATTTGCCTCTTTAAGTCTCATTCCGCCTTGTTCAAACCCAAGGGTGAATGTCTTGGAAATCAATATCAGATGTCTTTCATCAGCAGTTTGGAAAAGGACGCCTCTCTCTGGAGGGTATACCAGTTTTTTGCCTTCTTCAGACAAACTATACTGCTTTTGCCATGAATGCCACGCTGCGACATCTTCAAAATTCGTATTGCCTTTGATGGTATGCAATTTGTCAAAATCATCCAATTCCATGGTTAGCTTGCAATTGGAGCAAATAATGCGTTTGCCTTTGGAAGAAATGGTATGGACATGGTGGCAATCTGGACACAGATATAATACTTGTTCCACGCCCTCTGCAGCAAAGGGGCTTTGATAGTGTAAATGATTGGTGTTCTGCCAATCGCGATAGGAATATTCAAGTTTTTTTTGCAATAACTGGTAAATTTGTTCAGTAGGCAAATGTGCGAATTCTTCAGGATAGACTGGAGGTAACACGTGCAAGATGGCTTTACCTTTTCTTGCCTTATCTGCCCATCGCGGTTTGAGGCCATAAAAACCTTCCAAGTTGATCAAGACAATGGGAACTTTGAAGATTTTAATCATTTTGGCAATTGCAATATCGAAGCCAACTGGCTCTCCATCCCAACTTCTCGTTCCTTCGGGGAAGACTCCGACAACCTCACCCTTCTTGAGGGAGTCTGAAATAGTTCTGATGGTGTAGAGATCACTGCGTCCTTGTTGTTTAGAAATAGCACCAATCCAACGTTCCATCATGGTTCTGAGCCCGCGCATTTTAAAAAGATAAGCACCAGCTACCCAGCGAATATGAACAGGGGAGGCTGCTGATATCAAAAACGGATCAAAGGTATGTGCATGATTTGCCATTACCAAAAAAGGGGGTTTTAATTCAGATACATATTTCATTCCAATTACTTGGATGTGGTGGTTTTTCAGTAACCAAGCCCCATAGGTAGGCTGGGCCAAGCGGATAAAAAGTGGTTTTTTTGACACTGTCTTTTCCTCTGTAAAAGAATACCGCACTACAGGTAGATTTGTCCACCTTGATTTTTTAGGGATGGAGACAGAAATAAGGAGGAAACAGGAGTATTGTTACATTTTTAATTGTTTTTCTTGCAAAACGAAAAAGGTATTGGATACCATAACATCTGTGCGAGTTTACTGATTATTTTATGTACAAACGCTTCTTAGAGGATTTTATAGTAGAAAACATGAGCATTGATTTTTCACTTCCATCATATGAAGGGTGTTTCTATTTGGTGGAAAGTGGGTAAACATGAAAAAACGATGAAAAGTGACTTTGAGAAGTAACGGGAGAAGGGGTATGGCAAAAACAGGGTTTGTGAGAAATCTTCAATATGCGAAATTCAGTGCATATGGATTTCTGAAAAACTTGCGGTTCTATGAACCATTTTTAATGCTTATTTTTCTTGATAAGGGATTGTCCTACTTTGAAATCGGGACGCTTTATGCAACTCGGGAAATTTTGATCAATATTACTGAGATTCCTTCAGGGGTCATCGCTGACAGCTTGGGAAGACGAATGACCATGATCTTCTCATTCCTTGCCTATATTCTGAGTTTTTTACTTTTCTATTTTGCCAATCAATTTGCCGTTCTGATGTTTGCAATGGTGGCATATGCCTTTGGAGACGCTTTTCGTACGGGTACGCATAAAGCCATGATATTTGATTATCTGAATGAGATGGGGTGGAGCAACCAGAAAACCCACTATTATGGAAAAACAAGAGCTTGGTCCCAACGAGGTTCAGCCGTTTCTGCGCTTATTGCAGCATTCTTGGTGTTTTATAATGGTTCCTATGCCCCAATTTTTCTGTTTACCATCATTCCTTATATTTTGAATATGCTCCTTATCATTTCCTATCCTGTCTCTCTCGATGGTCCGAGGCATTCCAGTGATAAACGGATTCGGGATGAGTTTGGATTTGTCCTGAAGTCATTGGCCAAAACAATGAAAAGCTGGTCGATGGTACGGACCATTTCCAGCCAAGCGCTGTTAACTGGGTACTACAAAGCTTTCAAGGATTATTTGCAACCAATTCTACAAACATTTGCGCTGAGTCTTCCAATCTTATTAGCCTATGAAGATCAGAAGCGAACTGCTCTGATTGTTGGTATTGTATATAGCATTCTTTATGCTACTACTGCAATTGCCGCCAGTAGTTCGGGTAAATTCTCAGATCATTTTGATGAATTGGCAACGCCATTAAATCTGACACTTTTTGTAGGCATAAGCCTGGGATTGATCAGTGGTTTGATGCTGCATTTGACGTATGCAGCTTTGGCTGTGGTGTTGTATCTGGGAATTTACTTGTTGGAGAACTTGAGAAAACCTATGGGAATCCACTATGTGAGTGACCAGATGGATCCTGCTTCCTTGGCTTCCGCTTTATCAGTGGAATCACAAGTGGAATCCTTGTTTGCGGCAATTATTGCACTTTTGCTAGGATGGATGAGTACCTTGTTTGGAGTAGGACTCGGAATCCTCTTTGTTTCTGCTTTCTGTCTGGTGGTTGGGGTGTTTCTCAGACTTCCAAAACATTAATCCGCCACAATTCCGTAAATCGTTTAACATACGTACAACCTTTAATAGTGCATAGGGACGAAGCATTCTGATTCTCTTAAATTCCTCATATTTCCTTCACTTATGTGACCTCTATTGTCACATCATATGGCGTATTGTTTTATTGGATGGAGGAAACAAAGATGAGAACCACATGGAGCGACCAGCAGAAAGAACTCACTCGGGAAATGATCGAAAGCGTGGATATTGTCGCTTTTTCATTCTCGATGACGGGGAAAAACAAAGGTTGCACGCTGAATCATCTTGATGGGAGATTTGGGTATATTACCTTGGAAGATGCACTAGCCAATGTGTACTCAGTCTATAATTATGAGACTGATATGCTTGAAGCTTCCTATACTACGCTGGAAGCTCTGATAGAGGATGGTTGGAAGGTAAGCACATGACGTACAAGGCTCTATCTGTAAAAGAAAATATGTTTCAAAGTCACGATAGAGCGTTTATCTTTTATGGGTCGTCAATTGGAGCAAGATTGTTGTTTTGTTATATCGCGATATGAAAATAGCGCAGGACTGCGATCATCACGAAATAAAGAACGATGGTTGTTCCAATGGAAAGCGATAGGCTTAACCAGAATGCCAGGCCTTTGTTGAGAAAGAGAGGAAAGAGTAAAAACAAAGCCAAAGAGGGGATTACCAAGTAGAAAATGGACTTTGAAAGCTGTGCTATTTGTTGATTATCCGTCTTTTCGAAGTGCATCCAAAGAAATGCAAGTAGGGAAGTGAGTGGTAATGAGGCCACCAATGCACCAAAGAGTGAACTGCGTTTTGCTATTTCACTCACTAAAACAATCGATGCTGCTGAAATTGCCACTTTTAGTATGTAATAGAACATCCTCTTCTCCTATTCGCTTACCTTGTACCAGTTAACCTTAGGGCGTACACTGGATAGGGACGGTAATGGTTTATGGATACATTCTTTGAGGAAGTATATCAAGTAGTAAGAACTGTGCCATACGGAAAAGTGGTCTCGTATGGACAGATTGCCTTCATGCTTGGAAATCCCAGAAAAGCCAGGATGGTGGGATGGGCGATGCACCGTTGCCCAGATGATGTCCCTTGGCAACGGGTGGTACGCTCAGATGGGACCTTAGCTGGTGGTGAATTTTCTGAAATCCAGAAGGTTATGCTAGAAGCTGAAGGTGTGACTTTTAAAGAGAGTGGATCTATTGATATGACGAAATTTCAGTGGACGTAAGAATTAAAATTCAACAAGATTGCCAAGTATCAAGGTAATTCGTATAATACTACATGCGTTTCAGGCAGATATTCACTAATATGCCCATTGCTCGAAAGATAATGATTGCCATGTTTTTGGTAAGCCTTTTTTTGTTGTCAATTGTGATCATTGTTTCATCGCATCTATCTTCTACAGTAATTATCGACCAAGCAAAGAAAGCCACAAGCCAAAGCCTCCATGATGTATCAGAAAAACTTGATATGACATTCAAGGAAATTGAGACGTATTCCAAGATGGCAATTGCAGATGCAGCTTTACAGGATGAATTGACCGAATCTTATGAGGGTGGAATATCACAGCCGTATTACGATAAGAATAATGCAATTGTCCGATTGCTACGGACCTTTATCAAACCTAGAACCAAAATTGAATCCATGAGTATTTTGGATTTTTATTCTGGTTCAGTTTATTCTGCAAATGAGGTTTCCTCATTCAATGAGTTATCTGCAGAGGCGATTGCTTCAATAAAACAGCAACTCAATCCAAGGAATCTTGTAGTCTGGGGGGATGCTCGACTACAATCAAACGTCTGGGTAGTCCCGATTTTTATGAAAATCTATAACGGGTATTCGGGTGGTCCTCTGGG
>QJZS01000014.1 GCA_003247345.1 Spirochaetales bacterium | reverse complement strand
AAGACGAACGCTACAAAGGCATTGTCGGCAAATTGCTGGACCTGCCTTTGACTAACAAAAAGATTCCTATCATTGCCGATGGTTTTGTTGATATGACCTTCGGTACTGGTATGGTAAAGATCACCCCTGCACATGACCCGAATGACTGGCAGTGCGGTATGCGCCATAACCTTGAGAAAGTGAATGTTCTGAATCCCGATGGCACTTTGAATGATAACTGTCCCGAGAAATACAGGAACCTTAATGTTGTCGAGGCCAGAGCATTGGTCGTAGCCGATTTGAAAGAACTCGGATACCTTGTGAAGCAAAAAGAACATAACCATGACGTAGGTCACTGTTATCGTTGCCATACTGTTATTGAACCGTACCTTTCCAACCAGTGGTTCGTGAAGATGCAGGGCATGGCTGATAAAGCCCTCCAAGCTTGGAAGGATGAGAAGATTGTCTTCTACCCCAAACGTTGGGAAAATACCTACACGCACTGGCTCGAAAACATACATGACTGGTGTATCAGCCGTCAGTTGTGGTGGGGGCATAGGATTCCTGTTTGGGAGTGCCAAGATTGCCATGAAGTGATCGTTGCACGAGAAGATCCAACCGTCTGTCCAAAATGCGGATCAAGCAATCTGGTGCAAGAAACTGATGTTCTCGATACTTGGTTCAGCTCCTGGTTGTGGCCGTTCAGTACCTTGGGCTGGCCGGACAAGACCCCGGATTTGGAGAAATATTTCCCAACCAGTACCTTGGTAACTGGTTACGATATTATCTTCTTCTGGGTAAGCCGTATGATTATGGCTTCTCTAGAATTTTTGGAAGAAGTTCCATTCAAGGATATTTATATCACTGGTTTGGTACGTGATAAGCAAGGCCGTAAAATGAGCAAGAGTCTTGGTAATGGTATTGATCCATTGGACGTAGTTGCCCAGTATGGTGCGGATGCAATGAAATTTACCCTGTGCTATATGGCAACACAAGGCCAGGATATATTGATCGATATGGATTCCTTCAAGCTTGGTAGCCGCTTTGCTAACAAGGTTTGGAACGCTGCGCGCTTCTTGTTGATGAACCTTGAGGGTGTAGAATTGGGTGATGTGAAATCTGCTGAGCTCAATACCCTTGATAAGTGGATTTATCACCAACTCAACGAAGCAACCTTGAAGATTCAGACCGCTATGGAAAACTACAAATTCAACGATGGTGCCCAGGCAGTATATGACTTCTTCTGGAATGATTTCTGCGACTGGTATGTGGAAAGTGCTAAACGTGGTTTGTATAGCGAAGATCCAATGCAAAAACAGAGACAAGTAACTCTGTTGCTGGATCTTCTGGCACAGTCCATGCGCTTGATGCATCCTTTTGCATCATTCATCAGTGAAGAAATTTATCAGAAGCTTCCCAATGTAAACGATCAGTTGATCGAAAGCAGTTATCCTTCCTATCAGGAAGAGAATGTACATGCTCAGGATGCATTGCTTGTAGCAAGGATGCAGGAAGCTGTTACTTCTTTGAGAGCTGTTCGTGCTGAATTGGGAATCCCTATTGAAAGGAAGATTAAAGTAGTTGCCAAGTGCGACACTGACTTCTTTGCTGCATCTTTCTTTGAAGAGCAGAAAGAGCTTATCAGTTCCTTTGCCGGGTGTTCTTCTTTCGATGTTGATATTGCGAATGTAATCGATACATCAAAGGCATTCCCTGTTGCTGGCACTGGTTATGAGTTGTTCGTATTTGTGAAAGAAGCAATCGATGTGGAGAAAGAAGTTTCAAAGCTTGAAGCTGATCTTGTAAAAAATCAGAAGAGCCTTGAACAGGTTCTTGCAAAGCTCTCCAACGAGAAGTTCATCAATAATGCGAAGAGTGAGGCAATTGAGAAAGAGAAATCCAAGAAGGCTGAATTCGAGGAAAAGATAGAGAAGGGTGAAAAGCACCTTGCTCTGCTCAAGACATTCCTCTAAGCAATCGAAGATACATACATAAGGAAGACCCTCTGCATTACAAAAATGTGGAGGGTCTCTTTATGGAATGATAAGAAAAAGGCGTCCTATATTAGGACGCCTGCAATCGGAGAAAGGTTTTGGTTATTCGCCTTTTTCTTCCTGGATTTCTTTTCTGCGTTCTTTGCAAAGTTTACTAATTTCAGCCAAAGCCTTACGTGCTCTAGCAGCCGATACTTTAACGCCTTTTTCGGTGAACTTTTGGTTTTCTGCCAAGTAAGTTTCATACTGCATAACGATCTGCTCGTGAATTGTCATGTATTCCTCCATGTATCTAGGTTAATTTATTCTACCATGCTTTTTACCATTCGCAAGCTAAAAACCGCTAAATAACGCGTTAAAATCAAGTTTTTTGCCTTTTTTTTGTGTTTTTTTATATAAAAAATTTGTAACCTGATATGAATATTGCTTAAAAGAGATAAATATTGTCTAAAAGCGACTAGTGACATAAGGAACTACTGAGAGGGCAAAAAGATAGCCGATTTAAGAAAAATGATTTTGAAAATATTGCACTATAAGATCCAAAAGTTGACGAATTGTTTTTGAAATTCGAAATCTTACTATTAGAATAACCACTGGGCGAGGCAAAAAAAAATGGCAACCTTATTTGATTGCCATTTTTTAAATGATTAAGACTTCCTAGTCTTATACTTCCCTACGAATAATAAAGCCCTTTTCTATAGGTTTGTCTGTTTGTAAATACTGGACCTTGCCATGATCAGCCTGTTCAACTGGGTTGAAATCTGCATCAAGCAGGGTAAAGGAATCATCAACGATTTTCGGGACATCACTACCGATGTATTCCAGTTGCATGCCTACCTTGATCTGATTTTTCAATTCCAAGTGATAGAGGTTGTCTTTTACCTTATCGCCAATAGCTCCACAGAACAAATAGTTGCGGACATACCCTTCCTCAGTACTCTTGTCTATGGAATCTCCTCCCATAGCAGGGTCTACCGGGCCATGGCCGAAGAAGAATCCTGTGGAATATTCACGGTGGCTGATATTGAATAGATCTTCTCGATATTCCAGCCACTTGTCGTCATGGTTTTTCAGACTCTCCAAAGCTTTTCTGTAGGCGCGTGTGACCACAGCTACATAGTAGTTGCTCTTCATTCGGCCTTCAATTTTCATTGAATCTACCCCAGCATCTACGAGCTCCTGAAGATGATCGATCATGCAGAGGTCTTTGCTTGAAAGGATCGTAGTATATCCATCCTGCTCGCTAATAGGGTAGTAGACACCACTACGTTGTTGTTCTTCCAAGGCGAGAACGCCGCTTTTCAATACATCTTCAATTTGGTCTGTAGTTGCAAGCTGGTAATTCCATCTGCAGGTATGGCTGCAATCCCCCTGATTGGCACTTCTGCCAGCCAAATGACTGGAAAGAAGACAGCGTCCAGAATAGGCCATGCACATTGCTCCATGTACAAATACTTCCAATTCAAGATCAGGATTTGCATCCTTGATCTTTCTGATATCTTTTAGTGGAGTTTCCCGACCAAGGATAACCCGGGAAAATCCCATCTTTCGATACATTGCGGCACTGCTGGAATTGGTACAACTTGCCTGCGTAGAGAGATGTAGTTCAACATCCGATCCAAAAGCATCCTGCAAAATAGGTACCAAACCAATATCACTAATGATAAAGGCATCAAATGGCCAGGTTTTGATATATGTGAGCTGATCTCTCAATGATGAAAGATTCTGTTCATCAAATATCATATTCATCGTACCATACAGACGCTTCCCACTTGATTCTTTCAAGCGGGAAACCTCAATCAGGTCTTGTTCTGTAAAATTCTTAGCATTCTTTCTCAATGAAAAGTCAGAAAGTCCCATATAGGCTGCGTCTGCACCATAGTCAAATGCAAGACGCAGCTTCTCGAGATTACCAGCTGGGCTGAGTAGCTCAACGCTCACGGAGCGCCTCCCTAACAGCAGTAGCTACTGCTTTGCTTATCAAATCAGCATCAGTGCTTGATGGACTAGGTGCTGGCATTTGAATCGGTTGCATAGGCTCTCGCTTCTTGTCATCGGGGAATGCTTTCTCGAGTACTTGTTCAACATTACTCATCAGATGGAAGTTGATTCCACCAGTGACCGTCTCATCAAGTTTATCAAGATCACGCTTGTTGAATTGAGGAATCAAGATATCTTTGATCTTGTTTCTTCTTGCAGCAAGTACTTTCTCTTTCAAGCCTCCGATTGGCATCACCTTTCCCTTAAGCGATATCTCTCCAGTCATTGCAAGGTTAGGTGCAATAACTTGATTGGTGATCAAGGAATAGAGGGCTACGGTCATGGTAACACCAGCAGAAGGTCCATCCTTCGGGGTAGCCCCTTCTGGAACATGCAGGTGGATGGCATTGTGCTCGAACCAACTAGGATCAATATTATGCTCTTTGGCATGTGCTTTAATCCAGGTGTAAGCAATGCTTACCGATTCCTGCATAACATCCCCGAGTTGTCCGGTAAGTTTGATCTCACCTTTTCCTGGGATATTCTGGGCCTCAATAATCAAGGTGTCACCACCCATGCTTGTCCATGCCAACCCAATAGCCATTCCTGGGTGGTCAGCGGTAAGAATTTCATCCTCAACAAAAATCGGTTGACCGAGGAATTCGTAGAGGAGTTTCTCATCTATGACTACAGGTAGTTTCGTATCAGCATGCTCACTGATCATAAGTGCAACTTTACGGTTGATCTTATGCAATGACTTCTCAAAATTTCTTACTCCAGCCTCCCTGGCATATTCATCAGCAATCTTACGGAGAATCTTGGGGGAATATTTAATCTCATCCTTGGACAATCCATGTTTTTCCAAGGATTTCGGGACAAGATATTTCTTCCCGATAGCAAGTTTCTCGTCACTGGTGTATCCGGAAAGTTGGATGATTTCCATACGGTCAAGCAGCGGTCTGGGAATCGTTTCGAGAGTATTTGCAGTTACAATGAACAATACCTCACTGACATCGAAGGGGATATCAAGATAGGTATCTCTAAATGAAGTATTCTGTTCAGGGTCCAGTACCTCAAGAAGTGCACTTGCCGGATCTCCTTGATAGGAAACACCCATCTTATCGATTTCATCAATCAAGAAAACGGGGTTCTTGCTCTTGGTTATCCTGAGACCTTGGATAATCTTTCCAGGCATAGCTCCAATATAGGTCCTTCTGTGACCTTTGATTTCACTCTCGTCATTCATGCCACCAACGGAGAATCTGAAATAGTCTTTCTTCAATGCGTGTGCAATGGAAACTCCGACGCTGGTTTTACCAACTCCGGGAGGGCCGACCAAACAAATGATGGATCCTTTGGTGTCCTGTTTTTTCTTTCTTACAGCGAGGAACTCAAGAATACGATCCTTGACGTCCTTCATTCCATAATGATCGCGCTCAAGAATCTTGCGAGCACTTTCAATACTGAAGTTCTCAGGTTTCGGTTCCTTCCAAGGCAGATCACTGATGATTTCAAGGTAGGTTCTCGTCAATGAATACTCTGGACTGGACGGATCCATTCCCTCGAGACGATTCATCTCCCGATCGACACTTTCCTGAGCTTCTGCAGAAAGAGGCAAGTTCTTGAATTTAAGCTTCAAACGATTGATCAACTCAGCTTTGGGATTGGTGGAAAGTCCCAATTCCTGTTGGATTGACTTGAGTTCCTCTCGGAGGAAGTAATCCCTTTGATTCTTCTCGATCTTTTGATTTACACGAGCTTGTATCTTTGCCTGCACTTGGGCAATGTTTTGTTCATTCTTGATAAAGACAAGCACTTTTTCGATACGACGGCGAACCAGCAGGGTCTCAAGGATTTCCTGTTGTTGCTTTCTATCGACATTAAGAATGCTCGCAATAAAATCGGCCAACTTTCCAGGGTGGTCGATATTGACCATGTTCAATCGCATTTCTTCACTGAAGAGTTGATTATTCTTGGTCAGCTGTTTCATCTCAGTAAGCAGAAGGCGAGTCCAAGCACGCAATTCTTCCTGCTCGTCCTCAATATCTTCAAGATATTGGACCTCTGCTACCAAATAAGGTCCACTCGGATAGTATTGTTTTGTCTCGAAGCGTTTTAGCGTTGAGATAAAAATACTAATCCCCCCATCAGGGAGTTTTATTTTCTTAACAATTTTTGCAACCGTGCCCACAGAATATAAGTTCTTCTCGGAATACTCTTCGTCATCGTTCTCATCTTTGACGAGCAGCAATCCCAGAAAACCACCGTGTTTGATTGCCTGATTGACAATCTCGATATCCTGGTTGTCCGTTATCATCAACGGAGTAAAGAGACCAGGAAACACAGGATTTCCTGTTACCGGGAGTATAAACAAATTATTGGGAAGCAGTTGCTCAATCGGCATCAGTTCCTGTTCAGACATAGCGCCTCCATATAGCAATCACATTCAGATGGGTAGTTATTCCATCTGAGCCTAAGGTAATCAAACTTTCTCCCAAAGGAAAGTAACTACTCCTCTTTTGATAACCATTTTACCCCAAGATAGCAGAACGGTGTATCTAAGAGTGCAAAAAGTACTTTGAAAATCCAATAAGGGATGATCAAAGAGAAAACAAAAGCAACAGTAAACTTGGGAGTGAGGTGGTAAAAGGCAAGAAACATGAATACCACAGTGTCAACAAACTGGCTGATCATAGTACTGAGATTGTTTCTGAGCCACAGCATTTTACCCTTATTAACTTTCTTGATCTGCATGAAAATGGAAATATCCACATTTTGGCTGATTGCGAAACTAATGAGGGATGCAAGACTCATACGCATGCTCATTCCAAAGATTTGTTGGTACTGCTCTTGCATATCCCATGTAGGATTTGGTTTTACCTTTACAAAGATGCCGGTCACTATAAAAAGGATGATCAACATGAAAATTGAATAGCGGACAAAGAGTGTTGCATCCTTATGTCCCTTTACTTCACCAACGATGTCAGTTACCAAAAAGAGAACAGGCATGAAAAAAATTCCTACTGAAACGCGTACTCCAAATAGACTGATGATCTTGCTGCCAATCGTGTTCACCATAATCATCCCGGTGATATACAGTGCAAAAAGAAAAAATTCTTTTGAATCAAATGTTGGGTTTTGTGTATCCATTAGTTTCTCACTTGGCGAAAGTGTAGCGAAAATGAGAGAAGGGGGTCAAATCCCTTAGTAAATAAATATGATTTTAAAGTTGTTGCATTTTGTTGCACTCATGTTATCATAGGGGTGTAAGACTGATGCCTTTAGATAGGTAAGGAAGGACCCTAGTATGGATAGTAAGTTGATAGTCATCGCCATAGGCGGTAACTCTTTGATAGAAGACCCGAAGCATGTTTCTGTTTCTGCTCAATATGAAGCAGCAAGGAAGACTGCCGCTCATATCGTAAAATTGGTGAAGGCTGGCCATAGAGTGGTCATTGCCCATGGAAATGGCCCCCAAGTAGGATTTATTCTACTTCGTGCAGAATTTTCACGAAAAATTCTTCATACTGTACCTTTGGACAGTTGTGTTGCCGATACCCAAGGAGCAATAGGTTATCAATTGCAGATGGCCTTGAAGAATGAATTCAATCGCATAAAAATGAATCCTCAGGTAGCAACAATCGTTACCCAAGTGGAAGTCAGTGATGATGATCCATCCTTCAAGAAGCCTTCAAAGCCGATTGGATCTTTTATGACCAAAATGGATGCGCATTATCATATGGAAAAGGATGGCTGGGATTGCATTGAAGATGCAGGCCGTGGATACAGAAGGGTAGTTCCCAGTCCGAAACCAAAAGCCATCGTCGAATTAGAGACAATTCGAACCATGCTGGATGATCATATCATTGTCATTGCAAGTGGTGGTGGAGGGATCCCCGTAGTCCGTGATAAGGATGGCTATCTGAGTGGGAGAGAGGCAGTTATTGATAAAGACTTGGCAGCGGCTTTGCTTGCCAAGGAATTGAAAGCCGATTTATTTGTCATTTCGACTGCAGTTGAAAAAGTGTGTCTGAATTATGGGAAACCAGATCAGAAGAGCCTTGACACGATCACTACAAAAGAGGCCGAAGAATATATTTCACAAGGGCATTTTGCTCCAGGAAGTATGCTCCCCAAGGTACAGGCAATTGTTGATTTTGTTCGTTCGACCGGCAATGAGGGATTGATTACTGATCCTGAACATATCTACGGTGCTCTCTATGAGGGAAAAGGTACCAAAGTCGTACTGTAAAAAACAATTATTTCAAAGAACCGCAGTGTCTTCTATTGCATTGTGGTTCTTTCTTTTTTTGAAGGTAGCTCCTGATACATATATGGGGAGGAGACTCAAAAGAACACGCAGATTGTCTTGCAAGAAAACCGACGGCAGGATAAATCTTGCTAAGAACAAAAACAGCATTACATAGACGGCATACGTAAGTATTTTTGAAGCATTTTTTCTTTGAAACAGGAAAGAGAATGCCGGAATGAGCAGAAGTGGATTTACGAAGAGTATATTAAGATTGAAATACGTCATATCCATATCTGATACGCTCATCATAAATAGTAGCAGTGATCCTAATAATCCCAAAGTAAGTAAAATAAGTCCAAGGATAAAATTTCTAATTTTGGGATGAGACTTTCCTACAATCATCAAGAAGATACCTATGGCAAATCCAACTGAAATGAAAGCCCAGTCATAATTAACAGGATTTTTGGTCACAGAAAAACGAATATTTTCATTGGATGTATCCTGTAGGATTTGTGCATTGGATGCAAGTTTGGTCCCATCAGCATAGGTAAAATCCAATACAGCTTGATGCAATTTTTCAGGAAGATACATATCTTCGTAGCGGTTAAGGTCCTGGTCTATTGTTTTTCCTTGGAGAAAATCCAAAGCCCAGAAAATGAAAGGACTGTGGATCATATGAGGCATTGCAGAACTCCGAAGCGTCGTATGGGTGTCTTCCGATTCGGCCCAAGTTTCGAATTCTCCACCGGTTGCCGCATTGATGACATCTCGGATTCTTGTTGCACAATTGTCCTTATAAAAATGGTAAAGATAGGTACTGTATTCAGTCTGGATATTCTTTTGTAAGAAAGAAATCAGAGCAAATTTACCTTCTTTGGGGAAGTTCAGTTCAACCAGGCTTACATCGCGTTTTTCATCTATCGCTTCCTGGATTCTCCATGTAGCTTCGCTGGCGACAACATAGTAATACATTCTACCCATGGCAAAATTCAAATAGAAGTGTGGTTGGTTTGGGTCGAAAATACCCCAATCATACATAACCTTGCTTCCCGATGGTTGGGTGACGATCAAGGCACTATGACCAAACCATGCATATAAAGGGTCCCCAGGGCCGATGGTGAGCAACTCAATCTTAGTTTTGTCTATCCATGCTTCTTGATTTAAGGCTAGTTTTTTAGTGAAATCGACAGCAGACAACTCTTCGACACTATCGAAGGGTTGTTCAATATCCCGTGGGTGGATACTCATGGCAAACAAACAAGCGCCTAAAATTATGAGCAGTATGCTTAGCTGGATTCGTTTCACTCGGTTAGCATAGCACGAAGGGCGCAACCTTCCAACTAGTTGATTTTTTGCTTTGTTCCCCTTACTCTTGCCTTTGGAGGAGCAATGGAGCGAAACATATCGTCTTTAGGTATTGTGTTGCACAGCCAGCGCTACGGGCAACAAAACCGACGGTTGAAGTTGCTTACTGTGGACTTCGGCCTGATTGACGTTGTGAGCTATGGCGCGCAGAAATCGGTGAAAAGTGTAAAAGCAGAAGTTTTTACCGACGCGCAGTTTTTTTTGTATTATAATCCTGTAAAGAAGGATTACACGTTAAAGGATGTACATGTAGTCTCGACTCATGAAGAGCTTCGCCAAGATTTGCATAAGACGTATGCCGCAATCTTCTTTTGCGAACTGATTATTAAGATGCACGGAGGGGAGAGTTCTGAAGAATATCGATTGCTCAGCCAAGCTTTGGATTTTCTCACTGGCTCTGATGCCGAAACCGATCGTGTAATTATTCAGTTCGTCCATCATTTCAGTGATTTGGTTGGACTAAGAACAGATTTTTCCCGGTGTCCGATTTGTGAACGAACATATGAACAGAATGAAGTTGTCAGTTTTTCCTCAACACTTCTTGCCCATTGCTGTTCAAATTGCGCCAGTTTGGATGCAAATCTTTTACTTCCTCCTGGAGCACGGAAGTACCTGATGGTTACTTCCCCCATGAGTTTCGAACAGAGTCTGGAGGTACCGCTCAGCTCTGCTGCTACGCTTAGGATCAAGCGGTACGAATTGCAATATGCCCAGATGATAAGTGGGCGTATGCTTAAAACGCTTGCTTCCCCTCTGTTGTGGGATGAGGCGAGCGTCTGAAGATGTATACTATACGAAAGGTTGTTATATTATGGTTTGGAAAAAGTCTCCTGTATCTTCTCAGGATGTTCGACGTTTGCACGAACAATTTGGCTTGGATGTACTCTCTGCATCCATTCTTGCAAGAAGAGGTTTGACCTCCCGCGATCAAGTTAAGTTTTTTATGGAGAGTGAGCTCACCTATTTGCATAATCCGTTTCTGTTTGATGACATGGAAGAAGTTGTCGACCGAATCAATCAAGCAGTAAGCGAGGGTGAAAAGGTAAGAGTTTTTGGTGATCGTGATGTCGATGGAATTACTAGTACTGCATTATTGGTGCAAGAATTGCAATCAATGGGGATTGAGGTAAGCTATAAATTACCAGAAGGTGATGAACCGTATGGACTGAGCATCGAAGGGGTAAAAGCTGCCCATAGTGAAGATGTTACCCTCATAATCACCGTAGACTGTGGCATTTCCAATTTCGATGAAATAGCCCAAGCACATAGCCTAGGCATTGATACAATTGTCTTGGATCACCATATCAGTGGGGAGAGCCTACCTCCGGCTTTAGCTATCATAGATCCGAAAGTCCCAGGATGCGGGTATCCCTTTAATCATCTTGCTGGTTGTGGTGTCGTAGCAAAGGTAATCTGGGCATTGCGATTCAGTAAAAGTGACTTCTATAGGGAAGAGTGCATTTTGTTGCATGCCCAGCCAGGCCATGACACTGTAATCATTCAAGCTATGCGATTGGAAAACCTTCTGGTAGTCGACCGTGTGATCGAGGAGATTAATCCTGGACTAATTGATGTCAGCAAAAGCAAGGCTCTTGAGTTCCTTTCTGCTGGATTGCCTATATTAGTCTTAGATGCCGCAGCAGAGTTAGCTCAACTCCGGCAAGCCTTCGGTAAGAAAATTGATATACATCTCGTTGATATGAGAAGCGAAATGGAGGCAGTACTGCCGGTTGTGAAGGGAAAAGGCTTGTTTGCTCTCTCAAACATTAGCCGTGCAGTGCGGTACTCCGAACATGGGAAAGACGAGCTTCAGGTTCTTTTTACACTGTTTGTTGCCTATTGTATGAAGCGTTATCCCTCCTTGGATGCTGAATACGAAAATGTTTTGGACCTTGTCGCGATTGGGACTGTTGCTGACCTCATGCCGATGGAAGACGAAAACCGCCTTTTGGTAAAGCGTGGGTTAAAGGTATTGACCCAAGGGAAACGTCAAAACCTGCTTCCTTTGTTTTCCATGCAAAATCTGATGAGTAAGCAACTTTCCACCAGTGATATCTCTTGGCAAATAAGTCCGGTCATCAATGCTTCAGGTAGAATGGGGAAACCATCGGTGGCATTGGAAATGTTGCTAGCTGATACTATTGAGCAGGCAGAGGTTTTAGCTGGTGAATTGATCAAACTCAATAAGGAACGACAAAAGCTAGGTGAGGAAGCATGGGAGCGAATGCTCAAGCAAGCGACCGAGAGTTTTGAGCAAACAGGATCAAAACTGGTCGTTGTCGAAGATGAGACGGTATCCCGTGGAATCACAGGAGTCATGGCAAGTAGATTGCTCAGACAATTCAATGCTCCTGCCCTTGTTTTGGCAACTGTTGATGGTTCAAGGGTATCTGCTTCAATGCGTAGTCCTGACCACTTCAATAGTAGAGAATTTCTTTCTCGCTTTTCTGATTTGTTTCTGGACTTTGGCGGACATGCTTGTGCAAGCGGCTTTTCTATGGATATCGCGAATCTTGGCCAGTTTAAGAAACGGGTGATGGATGAAATCGATTCTATGGATTGCATGCCTGAAGAAATTGAGGATGAACTGGTTGTCGATGTAACGCTCCCTGAATCTTATATGACACCGAACATTATCAAAATTGTTGAGTTTTTCGAGCCTTATGGGGAGAAGAATCCCCCGTTGGTTTTGATGATGGAAGGGGCGATTATCGAGGATATCCAATTCTTGAACAATAAAGGTGGTTCGACCCAACATGTAAAACTTACCCTGAGCTTCGGAGATTACAAGTGGCCAGCTTTGTTTTGGAAAGCCGGTGATCGTGTTGGAAAGGACTTCGTAAAAGGTTCAATAGTCAATGTAGCTTTTCGCTTGGGAAGAAATTATTTCAGGAATCAGGAAAGTTTGCAGTTGACTGTTATGGACCTGAAACAAGTTGAATAATCGGCGTAAGTCTACTTGACATACACGGCCCATTTGTTGCAATCTACCTCTTGTGAATATGAACCCAGTAATCGGGAAGGGGGGTGATTTTATATATGGCATTTGTAAAAGTTGATGACAATGAACCTCTTGAGAAGTCGATCAAGCGTTTTAAGCGCATGGTTGAGAAAGAGGGCATTATCCGCGAATGGAAAAAGCGGGAGTACTTTGAAAAGCCCTCCACCATCCTCAATAGGAAAAAGAAAGCTCTTGCTCGCAAGCAGATGAAAAAGGTGCGCAAGATGCATGGCTCGAAGAACTACTAAGAGCCAGTAAACCGCCGGTTTGCCCCGGCGGTTTTTCGTTTACCCTATATACAGATGATGGGTATTAGTATAAAAAATTCTCCTAATTCTTGCTATCCAGTAAGAATTCAGGGGAATTTTTCTTTATCCAGTAAAAAATCTAAAATAAATTGGACAAAAGGGTAGCAATTGGTGTACAATCGATATAGATTTAATGAAAAGGGCCTTACGCCCGGAACACAAAGCTGAGAGAGGGATATTTACCATGCTTATTCTCATTTCTGACGCCTTTGACGATTCGTTGGCAACAAAGTTGGCAACATTCGGTGAAGTAACCACCGATAAGAATCGATTGGGTGAAGCACAAATCGTGTTGGTACGCAGTAAAACAAAGTGTACCAAAGAGTATATTGACCAGGCGCCGAATCTGAAAGTAATCATCCGGGGCGGTGTCGGTATAGACAACATTGACAAGGCTTATGCCGAAAGCAAAGGTATTGTCGTCAGAAATACTCCTAAATCCTCAGCAATCGCTGTTGCAGAATTGGCTTTTGCCTTGATGTTGAGTACTCCTTGTAATTTGATTACTTATCATAATGGAATGAGAGACGGGAAGTGGCTCAAGAATGTAAAACGCACCGAGCTCTATGGAAAGACTCTTTGCCTTATGGGTATCGGAAATATTGCAACCAAAGTTGCAGAACGCGCAAAGGCGTTTGGCATGACTGTAGTTGCTTATGATAAGTACGTTAGTAAGTCCGATGTAGCAGAAATGAGAGCTACACCAGAGGAAGCAGTAAAAGATGCAGATTACATCTCACTCCACCTTCCTCTTACCAATGAAACAAGTTGCATGTTGGACAAAACCCTTATTTCCCATTGCAGCAAGAAACCGGTAGTAATTAATACTGGTCGTGCAGGCTGTGTAAATCAGGAAGAGATGGTCGAAATGCTTACAGATGGAACGGTAAGTTGGCTTTGCACTGATGTTTGGCCTTCTGATCCTCCATCAGAGGACTGTCCTATCTTGAAAGCGCCGAATGTAACAATGACCCCCCATGTCGGAGCAAACAGCGAAGAAAACCTTGCGCGTATTGGAGAAGAGACCTTCAGTATTCTTGAAGCCTTGAAAAAGGAAGGAGCATTCTAATGGAAAGGAAGAAAAATTATTTTGCAGGTCCTTCGGTAATGCCTGTTGAAGTACTTAAACAGCTAAGCAATGATCTTGTTGATTATCAAGGTAAGGGCTTGTCCATGCTCGAAGCCAGCCATCGTGGCGGTATGTTCGAGGATATGTACGATGAATGCTTGCTTACATTGAGAGAATTGCTCGGTATCAGCGATGACTACGATGTATATTTCCTCGGTGGTGGTGCAACACTGCAATTCAGCATGATCCCAATGAATTTCCTACGTCCTGGAACAGTTGCTGATTACATCAGAAGTGGTACTTGGTCAAATAAGGCCGCCGATGATGCAGCAAAACTTGGTTCAGTCCACTATTACTTTGATGGTAAAGAGGGTGGGTTTACTAGTCTTCCTGATCCAAAACAGGTAAAACCAAGTGCAAATTCCAGCTATCTATATCTCTGTTCAAACGAAACCATTGGAGGAATCGAATGGCAGGATTTCCCTGATACAGGAGAGGTCCCTCTCATTGCAGATATGTCTAGTGATATCTTCAGTCGCCCAGTTCCTGTAGACAAATTTTCCATGATTTATGGTGGTGTACAGAAGAACCTCGGACCTGCAGGTGCCACTCTTATCATTATGAAAAAATCCATGTTGGAAAGACAGAACAGCAATCTGACTGCTTATTTTGATTATAAGCTCCATGCTAAAAACAAGGGGCTGTACAATACACCTCCTGTTTTCTCAATTTGGGCAGTTAAACTTGTACTTGATTGGATTAAGGCAAACGGTGGTACCGAAGGGATGCTTGAAAGAGCAAAATTGAAGAGTGGCTTGATCTATGATGTAATAGACGGTTCACCTTCCTTCTTTAAGAGTCCTGTTGATCCTGCTGTTCGTTCTCGTATGAATGTTGTTTTCCGTCTTCCTAGTGAAGAATTGGAAGCAAAATTTGTAGAAGCTTCCAAAAAAGAAGGTATGTTGGGACTCAAGGGTCACCGATCAGTCGGAGGCCTTCGTGCTAGCTTGTACAATGCACTTCCAGTGGAAGATGTCCAAGCTCTAGCCCAGTTCATGAAGGAATTTGAAAGGACAAACGGGTAATATCATGAAAGTGAAAATGGATGAAACAAATAAAGCGATAATCCGTCAATTAGGTGACGGCCGCAAACCCTTTAGTGCAATCGCTGAAGAACTGAGTATTACTGAAAATACAGTACGTGCCCGCGTAAATAAACTTACTGAAGAGGGTGTACTGCAGATTTCCGGGTTGGTTAACCCAGAGGTAGTTCCGGGGCTTCAGGTAGTCATGATGGGCGTTAAGTTGAAGACACTCGACTTGGAAAGAAAAGCCAAAGAATTTTCTAGTCTAAGGGGTGTAATCTCAGCCGCAGTGGTAACTGGTCGCTATGATTTGATCGTCCAGTTGGTGCTTAGTGAGGATGAGGGATTGAGTCTTCTTGATTTCTTCAAGACAGAACTTGATAAGATCAGTGAAATTTCTGAGGTTGAAACCTTTGTGGTTTATCAGTCTCACAATCTGAGAATTCCCTACATTCTGTAATACACCATACATACTGTAGATTTTGAAAAATCTTGAGGGTGCCTTCGGGCACCCTTTTTGTAGGTTCAGAGTATATTGTAGAAAGAAAATACTTGTACTATTGCAACAATAATAATCTGAACTTAGCTTTAAAATATTACATACCTATAAGTAAGCAGGGATTTTCCCTCTTTCATGTGAAATTCGAATTAATATTGTAGGTTATGGAGAATCAAGCCCATTCATGATATACTAGCCATGTTATGCAGAAGGCATACTTGAGATGAAAGAATCGAGGAGAATATACTATGGCAGACGTGTCCACATCATATCTTGGAATGAAATTGAAAAACCCACTTATTGCAGGGAGCAGCCCTTTGACTGCAACTTTGGATGGGCTCAAGCGCTGTGAGGATGCAGGAGTATCTGCCGTTGTCCTGAAATCCATTTTTGAAGAACAAATCGAAATGGAAAGCGAATCTGCCGTAGATGAGTCAGATTCTTATCTCGCCCATGCAGATGCGTATGGATTCATGAAGGGTGCAAGCATCGAAAGACAGTTTGATGCCTACCTGACTTTGCTTGAGGATGCCAAGAAGACCTTGGATATTCCTGTGATTGCCAGCATCAACTGCAGACAGAATGGCAGCTGGATCGAATATGCAAAGCGTTTTGTCGCTTGTGGTGCAGATGCAATTGAATTGAACCATTATGTAGTTGCTGCTGATATCGAGACCGAGGGACATACCATTGAGAAAGAATATTTTTCATTGGTGAAAAATGCTCGTAAGCAGCTAGACCTACCAATCAGCTTGAAGATGGGCTCCTCTTTCTCCTCACTTGCAAATATGCTCAGACGTTTTGATGAACTTTCCATTAATGGCGTTGTTCTCTTCAATCGTTTCTATTCCCCCGACATTGACATTGATAACCTGAAACTGATCCCTGCCCAGATGATCAGCAGTAAGGATGAATATGCACAAAGTCTTAGATGGACTGCTTTGATGAGCGAGGAAGTCCGTTACGATATTTGTGCTGCTACAGGTATCCATTCCGGAAGCACTGTGATTAAGCAATTGCTTGCTGGTGCAAAGGCTGTACAGTTGTGTTCAGTTCTGCTCAAGCAAGGACTTAAATCAGTGAAGACAATGGAGAAAGAGCTCTCTGACTGGATGGATAAACATGAATATTCCAGTATTTCTGACTTCAACGGTAAATTGGCTCAGGAAAGGATGGAAGATCCTTCCAAATGGGAACGAGTGCAATACATGAAGTCAATTCTGGAAGCTCAAAAAGGTTGACACATGGATGTAACAAAATACAAAGACATAGCCCCCTATCGGGGGCAAGATGTCCGCGATGCAGTAGCTAGGGTTCTTCATTATAAGGAAGCCATTTATACGATACTTGCTTCCCTTGGCCCCGTTGAAACTGCTGAACAAGAGAAGCAATTGGAAACCTATTCAAAGTTCATTGTTTCTCAATTGGAAAAAGTGACCAATTACGACGAATTCCAAAAGTACATTACAGCAGGGGTATTTCTTCCTGCAATTATTCAAAAGAGTGTTGAAAACTTTACTTTCAGCGGTTTGGAGCATTTAGAGAAAGAAAAAGCCTATTTGTACATGAGCAATCATAGGGATATCGTTCTTGACTGCGCACTTATTGATATGGCACTGCTTAAAGGTGATCGAATGCTCTGCGAAATGGCAATCGGTGATAATTTGCTTACCAATCAATTCATAACAGATTTGTTCAAGCTCAACGGTGGTGTTACGGTAAAACGAACACTTCCCATGCGTGAGAAATATCTGGAATCAATTAGACTGAGTGCTTACTTTGTGGAATTGATAACTGAAGAGAATAAATCAATTTGGGTTGCACAAAAGAGTGGCCGTGCCAAAGATGGCATTGATGTAACGACTCCTGCAATCATCAAGATGTTGCATCTTTCTCAGAAATCGAAAGGCATTTCGTTCAATGAAGTAGTGAATAACTGCCGTATTGTGCCTGTGGCGGTAAGCTATGAGTATGATCCTTGTGATATGATCAAATCAGGGGAAGAAGTTGCCAAACTTGAAAAGGGTGGTGAACATTCAAAGAAGCGTTATGAAGACCTTATTCACATATCAAGAGGTTTTAAAGGGTACAAAGGAAATATTCATATAACTTTTGGTACCCCGATCAGCGGTGAGTATGAGAATTCAGATCAGGTGGCCCAGGAAGTAGACAGACAGATTCATCTTGGGTATAAGCTCTGGCCGTCCAACCTTTTTGCGTATGATTATCTCAATAATACTGATACGTTCAAAGATAAGTATGCAGATTTCGATACTGAAGCCTTCCTCTATCGATTTAAAGGAATCAGGGAAGAAGTACGACAATACGCTCTCAATGCCTATGCAAACCCAGTCCGATCCTATCTTGCTGCACTCGAAGCTTAGTAGTTTCCTTCTATTCCTCGTAGTATCCTTACTGCTGTTTTCTTGCAGTAAGGATCAATATTCTGTAATCAACTTGGAAACGAATGTTAAGAATGTAGTGCAATTGCCATTTGTTGAAGCGAATGAAGAGTTACAACTTTCTTTTTCACTCTTAGGGGAGAATGGCACCATTCAGGTCAAAATAGCTGCTCCGAATGCTGTGTCTGCTTGGTACACTACCGTGCAGGCGGAAAATAAAAACAATGATGGATCCTATACGGTAGGACCATTGGCGATGGGAAATCAAATTTTGCTTCCACGAGGTCAATGGGAGTTGACGGTTATAAACCAGGATGGCCTTTCTCTGTCTGAGGAATTTACGTTGTCTGAGTCATCAGAATCCAAGAAAATAACAGCCTATCCAGCGGTTTTCAATAATCAGCTTGTAAATGTACCCATAGGAGCTACACTCTATTGCTATGATCAAGATGGAGAACTCCTGAGTAGTCAAAAAGTTGAGAATCAGAGTATAGATCCTGCAAAAGACACAAAATCAGTAATGATTGAAATCGACAATAATCAGTACCTTTTGAATCTCTAAGTACGCTGTACAGCCTTCATCAGTTCATCTTTGTGCAATCTAATCACAAATGTCCGCCCGTGTGGACAGACCGGCTCTTCTAGCGTAAATACCTTCTCCAATAAGTTGATCGCAACCATTCTGTCCACGGTATCACCTGCCTTTATAGCAGCATGACAAGCTACTATTGCATACAGACCTTTCTCTACCTCTTCACTGTCACCGGTCATGGTTTGAATGAATTCAATGATTTCTTTGTCAATCGCACGATACAAGGAAGGAAGGGTGTGTACCTCCCAAATCAGGTCGTCAGAACGTTCAAGCTTGATTCCCAGATTCAAGTAGATATCAAGATTTTGCTGTAGGTATGTATCTACATCACGTTCAACTTCAAAACTCAGAGGTATCATCAGATTTTGGATATTGGTCTTCGTCCTGACCTGATCAAAAAGTATTCTTTCATGTGCTGCATGCTGGTCTACCAAAAACAAATCATCGCCTTTCTGGGCAATCAAGAATAAATTGAAAGCTTGCCCAAGATAGGTAAATGTTTCTTGTTCTGACTGCTTTTCCCAGATGTTTTCTTTTTCTGTGGTTCTGGAGGCCTGCATGGAGTCTGCCTCAAGTATTTCCTTAGCTTTTTGGAACCACTCAGGATCAATCGGCTTGTTGGTTTGCGGCTTCTGATAGGTATGATGGCTCTCTCCACTAAAAGAGTGTTTGAAAGAAGGAGTAGTATCCTGCGTATATGTCGGATGAGGGGTAAGTAATGGGGTTTCTTCCTCTTGTAGTTCCTTCGCAACTATTCTTGGGATTGTGCGCTTGACTTGAGTGGAAATCATACTGACAACCTGGTGATGAATTTCTGCTTTGTTACGGAGTTTTACTTCACGTTTGGTTGGGTGGATATTAAAATCGACCAACGTCGGATCCACATCAATGAACAGATAACAATAGGGAAAGGCTCCCCCGTGGAGCATTTCTCCATATCCGTAGGTTACCGCTTGGACAAGCGCATACTCTTCTACCGGCCTGCTGTTAACAAAAATTTTGATGTGAGAACGGTCACTACGATATAAAGCAGGGGATGAACAAACTGCATACAGGCTGAATCTTCCGGCAGTATCATATAATTCCAGCATTTCTGAGGGCACAATGTTTTGGTTTATTGCCAAGACATCCAAGACTCTTTGTTTCTTGGATGTGGCAGGAAGATCTAGACGAATTTTACCGTCAGAGAGAAAACGAAAAGATCTATCGGGGAAAGCCAAGGCTTTCTCTTGCAATACATGCCTGCACATTGTGGCTTCTGTAGAAGGGCGTTTGAGAAATTGTCTCCTAGCTGGTAATTCCTTGAACAGACCTCTTACCGTGACCGTAGTCCCTTCCCTGGGACCACCAGGAAGCACATCGTGTTTGTTGCCGTTGTTTACAGTGATCTGGAATGCATCTTCTCCCTTGAAACTACTGGCAATGGTAATCTCAGAGACTGCAGCAATGCTATATAACGCCTCACCTCTGAAACCCATGCTCTGAATGTGATACAAGTCATCGAGACTTCTGACTTTGCTTGTTGCATGACTCTCACAGAGCAGAGGTAGATCTTCTGTTGCTATCCCTTCGCCATCATCGATAAGTTTTATTTCTTCCAAACCACCTTCGGTCACACTAGCAATAATGGTTTGGGAGCCAGCATCAAGGGCATTATCCAAGAGCTCCCGTATAACGGAAGCAGGTCTATCTATAACTTCACCAGCAGCGATTCGTTGAGCCACCAATGGATCGAGTTTTTGTATTTTCATACAAAGACTCTACCATAGAAGACGGAAAAGAGCAAAATGAAGACTAGAAGGTTTTTTCTAAGGAAATAGTGCCAGTTACAGTCAATACCGGCACTGTATAGGTGCTGGTATTAACAGGATAATAGGCTTTTACTCCAAGGGTGAATGGTTTGAATGCATATTCAGCAAGCAAATAGCTGGTACTGTAGGGTCCTGAAAGTAAAGACTGCCAACTATCAGCTCCACTGGCAACTTGGTTTATCGTATCGAACAAACCGAGGTGCGAGAATCCTAAGCCAAGTTTGACCTTCTCCTGCGTATAGGAAATGGAAAATTGACTATAGTTTGCCTGATGTGAATAGGAACTTAGATCGGCAATGGATCCGCTACTGGTCAAGGGTACGTTAAAGAGCAATTTGGCCTCTACATTAGGCCCTTGCCATCGGAAGTCACCAAGTATATCCATGAGAGATGAATAACTGGTATCCAATACATAGGAGAATTCATTGACGAGTAGCGGTCTGTTTTCCCCTTGAGGAAGGGTAAGCATCAACTTTGTAAACAATGCATTCTTTTGTAAAGAAATGCCTCCTGCCAATAAATAATTAGGGAACAGTGAATTCACAGAAGCATCAATAAAGGCAGTGGTATCAAGGGTAGGATAGGTAGGAAGATATCCATTTCCTTGCAATAGTACCTTAAGTTGGGTTGTCCTTGTGTCTATGAGGGGAAAACTGAAGCTTATGAAAGGATACAGATCAAGTGTCCAAGGGGATCGATCAACCATTGCCAAACTTCCGATTGTAAAGCCCAATCGATATCCACTGGTAGGCAGCACTTGCAACAAAGTCGAAGCAAATTGAACATTGTTGTCTAGGAGATTGGTAGCATACAGGTCATCAATTGTAGTGGTGAGCGATACAGCTCCGGAAGTGATGCGATTTTGCATAACCAATTTGTCAGATGAGAAAATTGAAGGTGCGACCAAAGTAGTCAGATCAGTTGAAATGGAACTTTTCCTATCCAAGGTGAGATAGAAAGCACTGCTGTTATACCCGAGTCTTAGATAATCGATGAATGAAAATCCATAGGCTAACTTGTCAAATAGACTTGTGGGAACCGGATATACCGTATTTGTAAAAGTTGAGAAATCACTGGTTGAAACAGCACCTTGAAGGCGTAGGCTGAAAGCTCCTTTGCTGTAGTAGGGTTTCACGAATGCCATATTGCTGATCGCATTTGAATCTGTTCCATCCAAAGCAAATTGGTAGCCAAACTGAATCCCAAATGCCCCGGTTACTTTTTCCGTATCCTCTGAATAGAGTAGCGTTGTTCTAGGAGGTATTGGACTGGATGAAGTAGTTGTAGCTTCTTCAGCAGGTGCTGCCATTTGTACTGGTTCTGCAGATACTGTATTACTCTGAACAGAAGTGGGAGTCGAAGGAATCGCTACAACTTTAGGTTGTGAACTTATGGTTGGAATAGCAGGTGTTACAGGGGTAATGGAAACGATAATCTGAGGCTGGATGGATGGAGTGGTGTAGGAAGTAATATTACTCACTTTCTCTGGCACTGCAACGTTGACCGCACTTACTTTGAGTGTTTGCAATGTGGCGGGAATCCCCGCAGGATATTCTTTGGATATTTTCAAAGAGGTAGGAGTAGGGGCAATGGCTTTAATCGAAACACCTTTAAAGTCAGGTTTCTCGATGACCATTTCCTTTACCAATGCTTGGGGTGTCGATGGTACAGGTGCTGTACTCGTTGCAGCCATTTCTTGAACAACTTGTTCACTATATGCTGCATCAGGATATGTAGCATAGGTCATGTAATATCCCGGTTCAATGCGTTTGAGACGAGCCATCTTATCCTGCATATCCAATTTCTCAAACGCTTGGATGGTTCTTTTTGCACCAGTGAGCGAATTGTAGGAGGTAACCTTACCTGAGAAATTCGTGACACTCTCTTCCGTGTCACTTGAGATGACCATCATCTCTCCGTTGCCATCCATGGTATAGCGTGAGACAGGGGTGGTGATAGTCAATTTGCCACCATCCATATTGGTGGTAGTAAAGGTCGCTTGCCCGCTGACAAGATAGAGGTCTGCATTCTTGTCGACCAGATTGCCGATTACCACCAGCGAATTGGCGAAAATATTGACGGTTCCAAGTGGGGTTACTATGAGAATTGGAGTGTCGGGATTATTGATAATCCAGCCTTGTGCAATATTTTGAGCAAGTTCATCTGTAGCTTTTAAGGGATTGCCTTGTGCGTCATAGAGATGGAGCGCGGTTATATCACCGTCACCGATAAATACGGAATCATCTGCAAAAATGGCGCTACTCATCATGACTATGAGTAAACACAGACCAATATACCTCACCATTCGGTTCATACAAACTCCCAGTCCCGCATTACAGGATTGATATACTTACCGTAGTATCCAAGGTGAACGATGGCTCTGCGTATTCGTCAAACTGGACATTAAGGCCGATATCAAATGAGTAGGGCTTTACTTTGATAACCGTTGAAGTTGTAAATACAACGTTTTTGAAAGTTTGTAAACCTTCAAAAAACCCTTCTCCTGTACTGCTAGGATAAAGCTTTTCATAGCGCAAGTCCAGCGAAACGATCTGCATAAAAGGTTTGTCTATGCGTACATTTGCAACAAAAGAGAAATCATGGAAATCATTTTGCGTATGATTGCTCTGTAAACGGGTGCTTACGTATAACCCTTGACTTGTAAGATTGAATGCAAACATCCCATCGAGATGGGTTGTTCCAAGATCGATTTGCAAGTCATCAAGCTCGTCTGGCGTTCGAGATTCGAAATCAGAGGCAAAGTAATTAGCAAAATAGGTACCGAAAGTAGGGACCGTAATACTCGTATTGAAAACGAAGAAACTCTTTGTATGTCCCCAGAGGCCATAACGGAAAGCCAACCCCGGTTGTGTTGTGGTTGTATCAGGTAATTGACCAATAATGTCGCCGAAGATATCAAGATTCAGGATATCTTCTTGCAATAATGGAAGAGATGCATCCAACGCTAGCAACGTTCGCCCCAATGCTGCTTGATCGTCCTCTTCGTCTCTGTTAGGACTTTGAGCGAATGAAATACCTACTTCAAGTTGGGATAACCAAGGAGTTTGCGTATAATCGTATATGGGTCTTGAGAAAGCGCGCCAAGCACTGAGGGTAGGATTGAAAATATCGTTGGTGACAAATTCGAAACCAGCGTATGGGACACTAAACAAACTTCCATCAACCATAACATCCAAGCCCGGTCTGCTTTCTCTTGTACCGACACTCAGATCAAAGTAGGTGTTCAAGAGTGCCCCATCTCCAAGGGTGATGCCCATAAGTTTTCCATATCGGATATATAAGGGCTCATAACGTTGGCCGAATTGAATGGACCGGAAGAGTGGAGCGTAGGTTTGCAAAACTTCCAAAGTATATTCTTTGGTAGTCTGTCCGTCCTCTCTTTGGGGAAGAGCCCAGTCTGAGAAGTCGAATTTTACATCTAATGGATCGAGCGTTGCTGTTCCTTTGATTTGAAGATCCAACTGTAAGGAAATTTTTGAAAAGGTAAAGTCAGGACGAAAGGCAATACTGAAAGAACCGTCTGAGGACGCAAAGCCTTCAAGCAATCCTGTACCGGTGCCTGATGAACTTATGCTGTAGCTTAAGCTATCTGAAATGCTTGAGCTTTGTACTGTATCTCCACTACTTGTCGTTGTATCAGCAGCTACAAGAGTCGGCAGGAAGATGGTCAGCAGTACTAAGAAAAGCAAGCAAGCACGAATTCGCCTGATTTGCATCCTTCCTCCATGTCTATATTTTCACACAAACCTGTCATCGATGTAAACAGGATTTTAGGCCACAAGTTACATTCTAGGGGGGAATTGGTGTGCATGATAGATATGTTCCCTACTATATTTGTCCAAGTGAGCAAATTCCTTTACAATCGGCTTCAATTTCGAGCGGATATTTGTTTGGTCATAGGGGCAGACCGGCTTTATGACAGGCAGATCATAAGCCTCGGCCAAACGTTTTGTAACAGCTTCATGTATTTCAATCATGGGGCGAATAATATTAATTTTCCCATCAAAGAAAGGTTGGACCGGTTGCATGGATGCAAAGTTTCCTCTGAAACAAAGATTCATCAAACTGGTTTCCACAAGGTCATCCAAATGATGTCCCATAGCCACCAATTCTATCCCTTCCTGTTCACAATAATTAAACAGAACTCTTCTTCTGTTTCGGGAACAAAGGTAACAATTGAATGTTCCCTTGAAAGACTCTGGAAACTGGTGTTCATCTACGATTTTGAAATCAAACCCCAGATCAGAAAAATAGGTATGAAGTAAATCGCGATATTCTTCCGGAATCGGGTGTTCTATCCAGTTGATCATCAAGGCTTTTAGGGTATAGTCGATGGGTAGCCACGATCTTCTGATCGAGAGTGCAAGTGCCAAAGCTAGGCTGTCCTTACCTCCGCTCGCGGAAAGCAAGACAGTCTCATTTTCCCTAATCATCGAATAGGTGTTAATTGCCTTTCCTGTATGTTTGATAAAACGCATGACCCAGGGGGGAATATCACCATTGATCAGCGTGCGATACGATAATTTTTCCATGAATCAGGACTCCAATACTTCCTTAAGTCGTTGTTTTGAGACCGAAGGAGGTGTGAAGATTCTGAATTTTCTCAGACTTTTTGTAAAGACCCTACCAATATCATAGGAGAATATCTGATCAACTTCGCTGAACGGAAAAAGCTCTCCTTGCTCGGATAGAATCGGTATATCTGCTTCAAAACTCACAGGCTCTGGGATATCGACAATAATTTCTTCGTTGCGACAACCCAATGATTTGGCAAGTTCCGACTCGAATGCAAGACGGGT
>QJZS01000002.1 GCA_003247345.1 Spirochaetales bacterium | reverse complement strand
ATGGAAAGTTCGCCATCTATGAAAAAGGCGAAGCCTATGCAATACAATCCATACAGGCCTACCCTACAGCCGATGGATATCTTTGGAGATCTTCCAATGTAGGACGCTGGGGACAAACGAAAGGACCATTGAATGCACTGGGAAAGGCAAAAGGAATGCTTGAGGATTTGACCATGGTAGTCAATGATCTCAATACCCTCGATTCAACCAAGACCTGGTACGTACTTTCCAGTCTGTATGATGAACTTCCCGGAGGCTTCATATCATTCGGTAATAAAGATTGGGCAATCAGCTACATACGCATGGCTATGGATACCCTTCCTTCCGATAAATACTACCCGGGCCATTACAAGAAACTGGCTGAGGAACTTTACGACAGAAACTGGAGTGCTTCAAAACGCGTTAAAGAAATGAAGGATATGCAGAAAGAATGGCTGAAAGGCGGAACAAATCTTGAAAAATACCGCTACTATGAAGGAAAAGATGTAGGTAAGAGTCAGCCGTTCTACTCTTCCGTTCCGCTTGATAAGATGAGCGATCGTCAGGAAGCTGTCATGGCTTTATCCTACGCATTGGCAAAAGCAAAGGCACTTGGCTCTAGGGTAAAGGATAGCGACAAGGAGAATGTAGCGGATATGCAAGCCCTCCTTGAGAAGTGGACATAAGAATCTAAGTGATCTGAAATATCTATTAGAAAAGGGATTGGCAAACTGCCAATCCCTTTCTTCTTTAAACGAAACATACATTTGATACAAATGCTTCTTACACCAAGAAGACTCCCTCTCTGATAATCATCTGATCGTCAAGATAGAGTGTCGGCTTAAGTATAATGCCATCTAAATGGCAAGCGGCCTTGTTCACTCCACCAAAGGAAGTATTGGTACCGAATGCAATATGGACCGTTCCATAGACTTTCTCATCCTCAAGAATGATGCCATTGAGGATCGCCTTCTCATTCGTTCCGATACCCAATTCACAGAGTGTACCATTGGTTTCATTGGCAAGCAGTATATCCAGCATTTCACTTTTATCGCCAGTTACCTTTCTCAGTTTTCCATCGGTGATAACCATATGCAAAGGACTATCGAGTTTTCCAACTCCTCCCATGGAGCCGTCGATGATCATCTCACCATTTGACCCGTTTTCCATAGGAGCAATATAGGCCTCGCCTGAAGGCAGGTTTCCACATTGTCCAGCTTGCTTGTATACTCCTGGGCTGGGAACTCCATTCCGGCCGTTGATATCGATTACCAAAGTCTGTCCATCTTTCTCTATTCTGGCAGTCTTTGCCTTGGTCAACATCTCTGTAACCGTTGCAGTCAACTTGACGACTTCATCATAATTGGCAGTCATTGCACCGTTGCTGAACATGGATTCGGTGATACCAGGCATAGTCGCTACCCTTGTTCCATTCTTAGCAGCTTCAATACGAGCCAACGTATGAGTCAAGGACTTGGCAGTAGGCGCAATTACCACATCTGCAGCCTTCATTGCTGCAGCAACAGCCTTTGGGGGTTCTTGTCCGCTTACTTCCCGCTCCCCCATATGCATCAATATCGCTTCACATCCCAATTCCTTGGCGGCTTCATACACTGCATTTCCAATTTTCAAGGTAGTATCATCTACAACAACCAGCACTTCTTCTGAGGAGGTTACTCCCATGTTGCTGATCAAAATATTCTTCGCAATACTTTGTAATGTATTCATATGGTCATTACTCCTCATTCATACATCGATCAATTCGGTGACGACCCTGGCAAGCGTGGTACGGGAAAGAATTACCAATTTTCCCGTTTCCTTCGCAAACAGTTCCTTCATCTTCTGTGTGTAACCGATGCAATCCAGTACAATCAAATTACCTTCAAGGTCTTTCGCCTGTTTTGCAGCTTTCTCCAGCGGTTCCCAAGGACCATAGGGAGAGGCAGCAAGGACATTGACCTTATCGACCAGTTTCCCCCATTTCTTCTTCGATTGCTCAAGTTGCATCTCAGAAGGAATGATATCAATGATTCCAGTAGCATCAGAAACAGCAGGAACGACGCTATGCAGAATCTTATTCGGGAAAATCAACGGAACTTTTGACTTGAAGGTATCGGGGAAATCCCCCGTACAGAAAAACATAATCAAAGAAACACCTTGGCGTTCCAATTCATATATGCTTTCTTGAATTCTGGGAAGTACAAAACGCTCGGCGAACGTTACAGAGCTTCCATCCACAAGTCTGGATACGAGGATGTAATCCCCTTCAGAGGGAGCAAATTCCTTAATTTGCTCCCGAGTTAATCCATCCAAGCCTCCGCGTTCCAGCAATTCCACAGACGGACCGAAAAGATCCATAATATCAACAGTTACATCAACACGTGGAGCTTGCCCTACTGTGATTGCACCTATTTTCTGTGTTTTCGTTTGACTCAATTATTTATTCCCCATCGTTTGCAGATGCCCCATCGAACCGTACAGTTTGGTGATCAGAGCATACTCTTTCTCATCATAGAACTTACAAGCACCACGGGTAAAATCCTTTGCGACTTCAAGTGCAAAACGAGTAGCTTCCTCCACATCAGCAAAATGAGAAGCACCGGTTGCACAGCCTGGGACCATGGTTTCAGTAGTAATGGCAACACCTACTACCGGTACATTCGTTGCAGTACATGGTTGCAAAATGCTGTTGAGGTGATGCACGTCATTTCCGTACGGAGTAATATCTTGTGTTGCAAGCGGGAATACGTAAGGCATTCTTCCAGTAGTAATCTGCATGATATCCAACAAATCCTCCGAAGTTCTCAGGATATAGCCTTCCTTTACGGTTGGGGAAATCGCAAAACCACGAGTGTTGATTACACGATTTCCTTTGGTGGTATCAATGGAAAGGATTGCATCCAAATCCGGTGAGATTTCTTCTTTGTTTACCTGAGCAATCTCTACAGGGGAACCCATGAATGGGACTGGATCGTGCGGAGCTGTAGGTGCATCAGGACAAATATGGGTGGAGATGAATACATCCCCGTCCAACACATCACCCTTGTTCTGCATGTCCAACAGTTTAGCTGCTGCAGCGATTGCAGAAAGAGCTCCATCGCCGTCGGATACAAAGCCAATGCGCTCGGGTCTTGCGCCGATTCCACCCAGTCTTCCAAGCAAACCGATGGTAGGAGCTGATCCTCCATTGCTTTTTCCCTTGGAACCAGGAATCAGGATTTTGATCATGTCGGTAGAACCTTTGGGTCCTTCCAACTCATATACGCTTATATTCGCATCGGCCTTGATGCCTTTAAGGTATGCTTCTACAGCCTTTCCTGTAACCCTACCATCGTCCAGAACATCATATGCTTCCATTATTTGTTTGATTACCATACGTTTTACATCTCCTATGAGTAACTATATATTTTATTACTACATCAATAATTGTTTAAATTTATCAATTATTTCCTAGTTTTCAACAACCAAAAACTCAGTTTCGGTCAATCCAATCATTATGTATCGCAATGTTTTCTTTTAGTCAATGAACCATATACAGGGAGAAGTATTTTCGAACACCTTATTTTCTAGACATTTTACTGATTCAGTATAGTCACAGGGGTGATTTATCTCCTTTTATCAAATATAATTCAATCAGTATTGTTATAATAATAACAGGTATGCATATTTGATGAATAAATATTTAATTTTATGTATGCCTTGATTAACCCTTGAGAAATGTGAGAGTATTCTTTGCAAATTTACAAATAGCGACTTACATCGGAGGTAGCTCGATGAAAAATTCAAATCGAAAAACTATCATGATTCTCGCTTTAATAGCCTTGTTTGCATTCCCAATGTTTGCTTCAGGTAAAGCAGAATCTACGGCAACCGCCACAACACCAGCGGCTGATCACACATTCCTGTACGTTTCACAACAGTTGGTAAATACTATTGATCCTGCAAAAGTGAAGGACGAAACTGAGATCATTACAGCAGTAAACTTGTATGATCCTTTGTTCTACCCTGATGTAGCGAACAATTCCATGGACCCAGTAGCCCATATCGCCACTGGCTATACAGTCAATGACAGCGGTACGGTTTATACCATGCAGATTCGCAGCGATGTGAAATTCCAGAGTGGAAACCCGCTTACTGCAGCTGACGTTGCATACTCCATGCAGAGAATGATCGCAATCAACCAAGGTAATGCTTGGCTTTGGAGCAACATCCTCGTCAGTGTAACAGCACCGGATGCAACCACGGTCGTATTTACCTTGAAGAGCCCGTATGCACCTTTCATCTCATCACTGACCCAGTTGTTCATTGTGGACAGCGCTTTGTTGAAGGCTAATCAGGCAGCTGGCGACTTTGGCGAGAATGGTGACTATGGTCAGGCTTATATCGCTGAGCATAGCGCAGGATCCGGTCCATACATTCTTTCCGACTGGAACAGACAGTCCTATCTTGATTTCACCGCTTTCGAAGGCTATTGGAAAGGCTGGACAGACGGACAGATCAAGAAAGTCAAAATGCAGACCATTTTGGAAGAAGCAACGGTTAAGACCCTTCTGGTATCAGGTCAGGCAGACATGGTACACCAGTGGCTCGCAGTCTCTGCATTTGCAGATATGGCAAAGAACGAGAACGTAAAAGTCATTGCTGCTCCTAGTGCTAAATTGCAGTACTTCCCCATGAATACCCAACTTGCTCCTACCGATGACATCAATGTCAGAAAGGCTATTGCCTATGCAATTGATTATGATTCGGCTTTGCAGGATATTCTTGGTGGAGCTAACCCAGCAGCAGGCGCTGTTCCTACTGTTGTTCCTGGTCATGCTGACAGCATCAAACCACTTACACAGAATATCGATTTGGCTAAGGAATATCTGGCCAAGTCCAAGTATGCAGGACAGGATCTCTCTGTAACCTTCATGTATCTTGCAGATACTGTAGAACAGAGACAGTTCAGCCAGCTTGTTACCGCAAACCTTGCAGCCATCGGCATCAAGGTAGTTCCCAAGCCAGTGACTTGGGCTCAGGTTGTCCAGGCTGCTGCTTCACCGGAAACAACCGCCAACATGACGGTTATCTCCGACTCCTTGAAGTACCCCCATGTCGACAGCCATACCTATGGAATCTACCACTCTTCGGCTGCTAAGAGTTATCGCTCTATGAGCTGGTACACCACTCCCGAAATGGACAAGGTTCTTGAGGATGCACGTAAGGCAACCGTACCTTCCGAACAGAAAGCTCTGTACGAGAAGTCACAGATTATGGCAACAGAAGCTTTCCCAGCTGTCTACTTGGCTAACCCGACACACAGAGTCGCAATGCGTACCAATGTCGAAGGATACACCTACGTAGGTTTGATGGGTTACGACATCAGTTTCTATAGCCTGCGCCTTAAATAAGCGATTTTTCATTGACCACCAGAGGCCCTCTGGGTCTTTGGTGGTTACTTTTTACAGAAAGGATGTAAGATGAGGAAAGAGTTATTACATAGAATTTTAGAAATGATACCCACGTTGATTGGGTTATCTTTACTTATCTTCGCTCTGACACGTATTATCCCCGGTGATTCCGTGAGATTAGCTGCCGGGACGGACGCAACTCCGCAACAGATTGCTGCGTTAACCGAAAAGATGGGATTGGACCAACCAGTATACATGCAGTACCTGAAGTATATCGGAGGACTCTTCAAAGGTGATTGGGGTTATTCACTGAGAACCCAACACAATGTATTTCAAGATATCAAAGAAAGTTTTGCCGCAACGTTTGAACTCTGTCTGATGGGTATGTTCATCGCAATAGTTCTAGGGGTTCCTTTAGGGGTCTTAGCCGCGGTGCGAAACAACAAGTTTACCGACCACCTCATTCGTGTGGTCTCCCTTTCAGGGATTGCCATTCCCAGATTTTGGTTGGCCATCCTGTTGCAATTCATATTCTCGTATCTTTTAGGAATTATGCCGGTAATTGGACGTGGCGCGATTGAGCCAACCCATATTACAGGTCTCTGGCTGCTAGACAGCTTGTTAACACTGAATTTTCCTGCTTTTTTCAGCAGTCTCCAACATATCATCATCCCTGCTTTCTCGCTTGGCATTGCCTCAGCTGCACAAATCATGCGCCTTACCAGGACCAATATGCTTGATCAGCTGAATAAGGAATATATCGTTGCTGCAAGATCGTATGGATTGCCAAACAATCTGATCATTAATTCTTATATGCTTAAGAATGCATTTATCACAATCCTTTCCATCATCGGCATGCAATTCGGATCGTTGATCGGAAATGCATTCCTTGTTGAGACAGTCTTTGGATGGCCCGGCATGGCTTCGTACAGTATTGCCGGACTGATGTACAAGGATTACAACGCTATCATCGGTGTTACGATGGTAATCGGTATTATCTTTGCCATAATCAATTTGATCGTGGATTTAGTCTACGGTCTCCTCGACCCACGGATTCGGCTTGGGAAATAATGGAAGGAACACGTTTTATGAATGAACAACAAGAAGAAAAATATTCCAGCCGAAAGAAGATGTTCAAAAGGCTGTTTCATAACAAGTTGACCGTCGTAGGGTTGGCAATCGTAGTAGTTATATTACTCTCTGCTATCTTCGCTCCCCTTATCGCTCCCCATCCGGAGGATTCAAAGGGAAACATCAACTTCAAGCTCGTCAACCAACCACCAAGCAAGGATTACTTGTTCGGAACCGATGAGATTGGGCGTGATATTCTCAGTCGTGTTATCTACGGGTCCCGTTACTCGTTGTTGATGGGAGTGATAGTGCTCAGTATTGCAGTCTTGATCGGTGTTCCGCTGGGGTTGCTTGCAGGCTACCGCGGAGGATGGACAAGCAAGATCATCATGCGCATTACCGATGTATTTCTCGCCGTCCCCTCAATCATTCTGGCTATGGCAGTTTCAGCCATTTTACAGCCTAGCTTGATGAATTCGATGCTTGCCATCTCTTTTGGATGGTGGCCGTGGTTCACCCGTTTGGTGCAAGCTGAAACATTGAAGGTAAAAAACGAGCAATTCATCGTGTCCTCCGAAGGTATCGGAGCAAGCCAATGGAGGATTATGTTCGGGGAAATTTTGCCGAACTGTCTTCCTACGATCATCGTAAAAATCTCTACTGATATTGGATTCGTCATCCTTGCTG
>QJZS01000107.1 GCA_003247345.1 Spirochaetales bacterium | reverse complement strand
GGCATATCAGTCGAACCTCTGGATTGGCCTTTCTCATTGATCTGAGCGATGACCGATACCTAGATGCATATGATATACTATGTAAGGAATTGGAAGCCTTCGAGCCAACCTTGCTTGAAAAAGAGCAGGTGATCATCGGAACAAAGACCGATGAGCCAGGAACGCTTGAACGGTTAGCTGAATTGAAAGAGAAATATCCTGATAAGACGGTTTTAGGGCTATGCGTGTATCTGGACCAAGGTGTCGAAGAAGTCAAGCATGCTTTTATCAAGATGGTTGGGATGCAAGAAGCCAAGTTGGAAGAAGCACCCGTCGAAACAGGTGGTTTTACCTCTACTGTTGATCTTGATGCCTATTATCCCGAGGATGCAGGGGAGCTGAAGGAGGACTGACTTGGCAGACGCAATACCCACTGCAATGGTGGGCGGAAGTTTTGACCCGGTACACCTCGGACACCTTCATCTGGTACATACGGTAGCACGGAATACGGGCTACCGACGATTCATCTTCGTTCCGGTCGCCCAGAATAACTTCAAACGAGATGCAAACCCTGCATCAGCAGAACATCGCCTTCAGATGGTCAAACTCAGTTTCAATGCCTATAAATCGCTGTATCCTGAAGATCCTGAGATACAACTTATTGCTGATGATTGTGAAATCAGGCGAGGTGGTGTTTCGTATACCTACGATACAGTGAAGGAATTGTATTTGAAGTATACTATCAAAGGTCGTTTGGCATTGGTGATGGGTGATGATCTGCTCGGCGATTTGAAGAAGTGGTATGAGTATGAAGCGCTCAAGCAACTGGTCAGTTTCGTAGTAATCAGGAGAGAAACCTCTCTGGCTCGTTTTGAAGACAGCGCTGCTGATATGTTGTATCTTGATAATGTTGTATATGAGGATAGTGCCACCCAGATCAGGAACGCATGCCTCGCTTTAAAAGAGGGAGAGGATCTCCCTCAAGAGATTGCTGCACTGATGAGTGAGGAGGTATCTGATTATGTTAGAAACCATCGACTTTACCGATCTTGAGAAGGACTTATCAGAAAAGCTATCCCCCAAGAGATTCACGCATAGCAAGGCTGTTGCACAAACCTGTTTGCTTTTGCAAGAGCGTTATAGTGAGGACCTTGATACTGATCAGCTATACTATGGTGGCTTGATGCATGATATAGCGAGGGAATGGCCAGCTGTAACCTTACAGCAATACGCAATAGAACATGCGTTGTCTGTAGAAAGCGAAGAACTTACTTATCCCGCATTGTTGCATGCTCCTGTAGGGGCTGACTTAGTGAAGGAACTTGGGTTTGGTGAAGAAGTTTGCAAAGCTGTACGGTATCATACACTAGGTAGCATAGAGATGGGCCGTATGGGGTTGGTTCTGTATATTGCTGACTACATTGAGCCCAATAGGACTCATCTTGATGATGCTAAGCGCTCCTTATTGCTTTCCAGGCCATCCTTAGAGACGCTCTGCATGGATATTTTGGAAGCAGAACGAAATCACTTGGCGTCAAAAGGAAGGAGTGTTTCAGCTTCTGGACAGCGATTGTATGAACTGCTTGAGGGAGGAGGACGACTGTGAGGTCCAAAGCTTGGCTGTTACTTTGTATCGTTGCCAGCTTTTTGCTTCTCAACAGTTGTAAAGCCTCTACTTTGCAAGCGTATTATGCTGCCTATGATGGTGAAGTAGGAGTGATAGCAGTTGTAGATGATTCGGCTTTGACGGTGGTGATGCTGCCATGGGATGTTCTCTCTGCATTTGCCAAGGATAAGGGCATACAAAATACTGAAGCCCTTGCCCAACTGGGCGGGCTCAAGGCAATAGAAAGCTTTGAGGCTGACCGAAAGTCACTACAGACTGTAAAAGACTTGCTTACCACATTGGCAATTGATACTACTGAAAAATCAGATGTTGAAATTGGTGATGAAGATAGATTGAAAGCTCTGGTTGCTGGAGCTGAGTACTTGAGGAAAACGGGATTGGCAGATACACTTGCTTCCATCTGCCCTGGCTTTGACCTCTTTCCCTTATTGGAAGGGGTGGGAAAGGTTATGGTCTTTGACCTGACCAACGTTTTGGAATTTGATGAGCATACTGATTGGCAACAGATGCAACTTTATATCCAACGATATGTGGATGAGGTTGTACACTACCAACGGAGGAGTTTTATAGATGAATGATTTGGTGCAATCCAATGCAACGGCCATCGGCCAGTTTCTGGAGGACCATAAGTGTAAGGATGTAAACATCCTTGATGTTTCTGAGGATTGTTCTTGGGCTGATTGCTTTATTATTGCAACAGTGAACAGTGTCGGACACCTCAGAGGTGTAACCCATGAGTTGTGGGGTACTTTGAATGATCTTGGACTTGAAGTGACGAATCGTCATAAGAAGCCTGCCGGAGACGGTTGGGAACTTGTTGATTGCGGGGATATCGTCATCCATTTGATGAGCAGCGAGCTTCGAGAGTTCTACTCTCTGGAACGATTATGGCAGAAGAGGGAAGAAGAGTAGTCTTTATCCCGACACCTCAGGTTTTTGCGTGATTTTGCATTAATCTTAGGCCCACAGCATTCTATCGACACAGAATGGTTGTATACACCTTGAACTCTTGCCTCCGAACGGGAAAGGCAATCGATTTCAAGGTGTTATTTTTTATCCGGAAAATTATTATAGGAAAGTGAATTCTTAAATGACCCGCTTGGTCTTCCATTTGCCGCTTGCAAAGCGTTGTATAAAGAAAGCGGATCGTACTATCCAGTCAAAATACATTCCAAACCAAACTCCGTAAATTCCCCAGTTAAGCACGACTGCAAGTAGGTAGCTCATGCCGACACGGATAGTCCACATACTGATCATAGAGATAATCATCGTATACTTGGCATCGCCAGCAGCTCGAAGGAAATTGGGGATGATGAACGCTGTTGACCAGAATAAACAACTGAATATGCTTGCTGAACGGATAACATTTGCAGCTAGGTTCGTAGCCTCGGCAGACAAGTTGAAAATCTGCACGAGATATGGAGCAAAGAAGAATAAGGGAGTGCTAAGGACAATGAATGCAATATAGCTGACTCCTAGCAATTTTTTACCATAGTACACGGCTTGTTCGGTTTCTCTTGCCCCGACGGCCTGTCCTATAACCGTGATTGAAGCCAACCCGATGGCGATACCTGGGATATTAAGAAATGAAGCCAATGAATTAGAAATTGCATTTGCTGCGATGGTTGTAGTGCCGAATGCTGCAATGAAACCCTGAACCAACAATTTTCCTAGCTGGAATACGCTGCCTTCAATACCGTTAGGGACGCCGATGTGCAAGATACGTTTGATCATAGACCAACGGAATCTCAAATGACGATAACTGCGTACACTTATTTGATTAGTTGGATTGGCAATCAATACGAGAATCAAAGCTGATCCTATGATTCTACTTAGTAAGGTTCCCAACCCTGCCCCGACAACTCCCAGATTCAAGACGAAGATGAAATATGCGTTTCCAGCAATATTGACCACGTTCATTACCAAACTCACTAATAGTGAGATTTTACTGTTACCCATCGACCTGAACAATGCTGCAATTGCGTTGTAGATGGCGAGGAAGGGGAGCGACAGCAGAATGTAAATAAAATACGTGGAACCTTTTACAAGAACTTGCTCTTCAATGGATCCAAAAATGAACTTAATAATCTCACGCCTGAACGGCAAACAGAGAGCCATAAAGATAATACCGATAGTTACCGATAGAAGTATAAGCTGTTTCGCTGCCTGGTTTGCTGATGCAATATCCTTGTTTCCAAGATATTGACTGGAAACGACGGCACCTCCGGTTGCAAAGGCTGAGAATAGGCCGACAACAAGGATGGTTATTGCGTCAACCAAACTGATGGCACTGACGGAAATTTCTCCTGCCGAGGCAATCATTACGGTATCAGCCGTTCCAATGGAAATCATTAGGAATTGTTCCATGACCAAAGGTATTATTAGTGTATATAAAAAACGGCGCGAGAACATCGGTTCAAACGCCGCTTTCTGAATTTTGGATCTCAAAGGAGTTACCTCATTCCTATCAGAATTTTTTTAGTCTCGTGTAAGGAGCCCCTCGTCATTGTCAAAGGTCTTCTTTCTCAGATTCTTGAATCTGCGGACTAATTCGTCAACGGTCAATTTTGATTTCTGCTCGCCTTCCAGGTCAAGGATAATATTTCCTTCATCCATCATGACCAGTCGGTTGCCGAAATCGATTGCAAATTGCATGTTGTGAGTAACCATCAAAGCGGTAAGTTGGTACTCTTTGATAAAGCGTTCGGTCAAATTCATGACAATCTGTGCATTTCTGGGATCCAAAGCCGCCGTATGCTCATCGAGCAACAACATCTTTGGCTTACTTATGACTGTCATCAAAAGTGTGAGAGCCTGTCTTTGTCCACCACTGAGAAGCCCTACATTGTCCTTCAAACGGTTTTCCAACCCAATGGGCTTGAGCAGTTCCTTAAACAAAGCTCTACGTTCATTGTTAAGACTGATACGAAGGCCTTTCATTCCTTTGGTCATTGCGGTATTCATATTGTCCTCGATGGACATATTAGCCGCCGTTCCCTTAGTAGGATCTTGGAATATTCGACCGATGCTCATTGCCCTTCTGTATTCTGGGGTACTGGTAACATCAATCTGATCAAAGATTATCTTTCCATTGGTTACCGGATACGTTCCGCTGATCAAATTGAAAAGTGTTGATTTTCCGCTTCCGTTGGAGCCAATGACGCAGACGATATCTCCTTTATTCACATGGAGGTTAACATTATCCAATGCTGTCTTTTCATTAACTGTACCGGGATAGAAAACTTTTGTGATATTGGTAAGATCAAGCATTGCCTTTGGCCTCCTTGTCGCCTTCATGTTTCTCCAAGGAACGCGCTATAGCTTTCTTTTTGGCTCCTGCAGAAGATGCTGCACTTCTTGTTTGTGCTATAAACAGACTGGCAATGACCAGAATACCGGTAAGCAATTTGAAGTCATTCGGGGTAATATGAATCAGATAGCCATATTTTCGTCCAAAGAACATCAAGCCCTTATAGATGATGGCACCGAAAATGGCACGTAGGGTCAACAGTGAAATACGGTTTGTGGAGAATAAGAATTCACCCAACATGATTGCAGCCAAACCTTGAACGACCATTCCTGTTCCCAGGTTTGCATCAGCAAACCCTTGGTACTGTGCTAGTAAGCCTCCGGAGAGTGCAATCAAACCATTGGAGAGTCCGAGACCGATCAACTTCAATACCTTGGGGTTGCTGCCTAGGCTGATGACCATTTGTTCATTGCCACCCATAGCGCCTAGAGAAACTCCCAAATCAGTACGGAAGAAGATATCGATTAATTCCTTGACCAGTAAAACTACCAGAAGGGTACCTACCAAGCTTGCCCATTCAGCAGGGAGAAATTTGAAAGTCTCAGGAAGTTTTGAATACAGCGTTTCAACACGGAGCAATGGTACGTTTGCCTTGTTGCCCAAGACACGCAAGTTGATTGAATACAACATCGTCATGGTCAAAATACCAGCAAGCAAGCCAGGTACCTTCAGTTCGTTATGTATTGCTGCAGTTACCATACCGGCAATCACCCCTGAAAGGAATGCGAGCAATAGGGCTACAAAAATCGGAAGCCCTGATACGATAGCCATCGTAGCAACAGCAGCACCTGTAGCTACCGATCCATCACAGGTCAAATCAGGGATATCGAGTATTCTAAACGATATCAAAATACCAATGACCATAATGGAAAAAATCAGGCCATCTACAAAAATTCCTTCAAGCATGTATTACCTCTTACAAAGAAAATCCCGCCGGTGTCAACAAATCCGGCGGGAATTAGCTTAACCAAAAATTATTTGGTAATTTTCACACCGTCTTTGAACAGAACCGCTGCTGCATCTTGCAACGACTGCGGAATAGTATAACCAAGAGTCTTTGCAGTATCAAGGTTGAACCACAATTCAAACTTGGTAGGATCGGTGATGTATACAGTACCAATGTCTCCAGCTGGAGTTCCCTTCAATACTTTCTCTACGATCATACCTGTTTCAACACCGATGTTGTAATAGTCGAAACCGAAACTGATCATAACATTCAAGCCTTCCATACCACTGGGGTCGGCGCTGAAGAGTGCTTTTCCTGCTTTGGTGCAGACATCGTCAACAGAGGCCAAGGCACTGATAACGGTATTGTCGGTTGCGATGTAAACGGCATCAACACGGTCAATGATTGACTGGGTAGCCATTTTGACTTCGCTTGAGTTGGTAACAGCAGCAGTGACGAACTCTACTCCAAACTTATCACAGGCAGCCTGAGCCATCTCCATGAGGATCACGCCGTTGGCTTCACCAGAGGCATACACGTTACCGATGCTTTTTGCTCCGGTAATATCAATCAAAAGTTTTATCTGTTCTTCAACAGGGTTCTTGTCTGATACTCCTGCAATATTTGCAGCAACAAGTCCTGCTGCATCAGCATCTGTGACAGCACTGAAAATAACAGGGGTGCCGGAGGTTGGTCCGAATACTTGTGCGAGTGCTTGAGCGGTAGGGGTAGCAATACCAACTGCTACATCAACCTTGTCGCTCTTGAATTTCTGAGCAATGGAAGAAGCAGTGGAGATTTCACCGTTTGCATTCTGATCGTCATAGGTGATGGTGAGGCCGGTGGTTGCAAGGTAATCTTTCATGCCTTGTACTGCCGCATCGAGTGCAGGGTGTGCAACAATTTTTGAGGTTCCAATTTTATAGACCTTAGGACCTGCTGCTTGCTCTTTTGTTCCTTCAGCTAGAAGCGGAAGGGCCAAAACGAGTAAAAGGGTGAGCGCGACGAGCATAGAACGCTGTAGTTTTTTCATGTTTTTCCTCCAGACAGATAAACCTTTTTATTTGCAAAATGATAGCGGTATTTTTCGGATTTGTAAATCAAAATTATGCATTTCCCTGAATAATAATTCACCTTGTATGCAGATATTAGGCCAAAAAAGGACCTGTCTCCTCTATGGAGACAGGCCTATGAAACAAGGAGAGTCATGATTGTTACTTAACTATCTTCTGTCCATCCTTGATCAGGACAGCTGCGGAATCGAGGAGTTTTTGATCAATAGTGATTCCCAATTTAGCTGCCACATCTAAGTTGAACCAGAGTTCAAACTGAGCAGGATCGTCGAAGAAGATTGAACCAATCTGTGTTGGGTCTTCGCCATTGATAATCCTTTCGATCACCTTTCCTGTCTCAACCCCGACTGTGTAATAGTTGAAGCCCCAGCTCATCAAGAAGTCGATTTCCTCACTGCTGGTTGTATCAGTGTTGAACAATGGGATTCCGGCTTTCGCACATACTTCGCTAACGCTAGGAACGGCGCTGACAACCGTATTGTCAATTGCCACATACATTGCATCCACACGATCAATAATGGATTGGGCAGCCATCTTAACTTCACTGGAATTGCTGACTGCAGCTGCTACGAAGGTAACACCGTTGCTCTCGCAGACTTCTTTAGCCAATTCCATCTGTACAACGCCGTTTGCTTCACTGCTGGTATAAATCATACCTAGTGATTTTGGCTTTACGATGGAGAAGAATGTTTCCAATTGCAATTGTTGGGGATTCAGGTCTGAAACACCACAAATATTGGTTTCTTCAGTTTTATCGTAATTGGATAATAGTCCTGCTGCCTTAGGATCGGTTACTGCTCCGAATACAACCGGTTTGTCCTTGATGACCTGTGCCAAAGCTTGAGCTGCCGGGGTTGCAATGCCTACGACGATGTCATCATTGTCACTTTTGAATTTCTGCGCAATTGCAATGGCTGTAGAAATATCAGCATTACAGTTCTGATTGTCAAATGTAGCTGGATAGCCTGCCTCAGTCAGATAATCCATAACGCCCTGTTCAATCGCATCCAATGCAGGGTGGCTGACCAGTTTAGAGATACCTATGGAATAAGTCTTTCCCTGTGTTTCTGCCACGGGTTGTGCGACAAGTACTGCCCCCAATGTCAGCAATGCGATCAACAAGATATTCGTTCGTTTCATTTTCAAATTCTCCTTTGCGATGTCGTTACTATAAACAGAAACATAAAGCAATGCAAGTATCTATGAGTAGAAACATGATTTTTTTTTACATGAGTATAAAAAAACTCCCCGACAAACTTTCATCGGGGAGCAACATTTGCTTGTTTTGGTACTAATCAAATGAAATCATCATCTTCAAAGGCATCCATCTCTTCGAAGTCTTCTTCGTCTGCATCCGCAAACTCGTCTTCGAAAGACTCATCCCCATCAACCATGAATCCATCGTCCAGTAGTTCGTCATCATCTTCTTCATCGTCGAGAATTTCGTCGTCGTCATCGCCGAAATCAATTACCTCAGGAGCATCATATAAATCAGCAAGGTAGGCATCTTCCTCATCCTCAAGTTTGCTGAAATAACGTTCTTCCTCATCATCAAGATCATCTTCTTCATCACGGTATCTAGCCATGTCGGTACTCCTTGGAACCAAATTCAAATCCCACAATTACACATTAAGAGAAGCTAAAATCGTTGTCAATTGTTTGTACCGTCCTGAAGCGTATGGACAGCAAAGAATCGGGCTGTTATGATTCGGCTATGAATACTAAAAGACGGTATCTTGCTGTTCCGTTCGGTGATCCTGCGGGGATTGGTCCTGAGATTGTACTCAAGGCAATCAAGCATTTCAATCTTCCGAAGTCTATCGGTTTGTTGGTAGTAGGGGATGCTACGCTGTTTCAGAAAGTTGCTTCCGATTTGAATCTTTCTGAGGGCTTTGATTCTGTGGTGGTGGATGAACCATCATTGGAACAATCGATCAACAAAGGGTTCTCTTGCATTCTCTATTCGCAATCAGTCCTCGACATGGATACTTTTGAATATGGCAAGGTTCAAGCTATGTGCGGGAAAGCTGCCTATGATGCCGTAGAAAAGGCAGCATCTTTGGTACAAGCAGGATTTGCCCAGGCTTTGGTAACTCCACCCTTGCACAAGGAAGCTTTGAAAGCCGCTGGGATTGAACATATTGGATATACTGAAATTCTGAGTTCACTGACAAACACCAAGGGTGCTGTAACGATGTTCGATACCTTGGGATTGAAAATATTTTTCCATAGCAGGCATCTTTCGTTGCGGCAGGCTTGTGATGCGGTGACCAAAGCTTCATTGTTGAAAACAATTGAGACTTGCGATGCAATTACGAAAAATAACCCTACGGCCTTTGATTGTTCGCTGAGCTTAGCGGTAGCTGGGCTGAACCCGCATTGCGGAGAGCATGGCCTGTTTGGCAATGAGGAAGGAATAGCAATTGATCCCGCAATTGAAGAAGCGAGAGCCAAGGGCATTGATGTAGTAGGGCCTATTGGTGCAGATTCTGTCTTCTATCAAACCCGTATGGGAAAATACCGTGCAGTAATCTCGCTTTATCACGACCAAGGTCATATTGCAGCGAAAACCTATGACTTCAATCAGACGATTTCCATTACCTGGAACCTCCCGTTCCTACGGACCAGTGTGGATCATGGTACTGCTTTCGATATTGCCGGAAAAAATCTGGCAGATGATCAAGGTATGGTTCGAGCCTTGGAAGTTGCCTCAGAGTATATAACGGCTAAAGGAGCGAGTGTATGAAACGTGTAGGCTTAGGTATAATTCTGATAATTCTAATTACTACTCTTATGGGATGTGCTACATCCGTTTCGGTACGGCACTTGGTTCCTGGACAGGTTGACTTGACTGATGCCCGTAATCTTGCACTGAGTTCCACCGCCGCTTATAAGTTTAGTTTTGGACGTCCTCTGAGCCCGTGGGTCAGCGGTTTACAAGGTACAGATTTCACCTTATCCAGTGGATACGATTATGGCCTGAGCGATGATGTCGCTTCTCTTGCCACTAGGAAAATCGCGAGCGCAGTCTCAAATACCCAATATTTCAACACACTTGATCCGGAGGTTACCGATGCATATCTCAAGCTTTCCAAAGCAGGGGATGACGGAAAGGCAATGATGTTCAGTAAGGGGTATGATGCACTTCTTTCCAGTGAAATTACGTATATGGATGTAGAGGAACGTATCGAGGGAGAGGATATAAAGGAATTCGTAGCCAATAGCAGTGGGGGGAGCACCGAGTTGGTTGCCAGACGGGATTATTACCTCATACAGGAAGCTACGTTGAGCCTTTCTTATAAGATTACCAGCTTATCTGGGAATCAACTCCTGGCCAGCCATAGCTATACTGACAAGAAAGTCTCAAGATTGAGGGTCGGTTCAAGATATTATGCATCAGATGGTTCCTTCCAAGACGAACGGACTTATAGCAGAGGGTTTGCTCCCTCCTTCTTGCCATTGTTCTCGGATATCTTGGATAATATGACTGAGAAGATGTCCACAGAACTTGCTCCCTCCTGGGAGACTGTGCGCTTGCATCTAATGGCGAACAAACCGAAGAACAGCCAAGCGGAGCTTGCCTTGGAATATGCCAAAGATAGGCAATACCAAGTCGCCTACAACCAGTATCTTTCCATCTGGAACCAAAGCGGGCACGTGAGCAGCGGTTATAACGCCGCTCTGATGCTTGCTGGCCTCGGAGATCTGGAAGGCTCTGTCAATCTGATGAACGAAGTATATAATCAGAGCAATAATAAAAAAGCTTACAGCACATTGCTCGTTTTGCAAGAAGCCTTGAGTCAAGACAAGATGGCCCAACGGCAGATTAATGGTGAGCTCGTCGACGATGGGCAAGGGGTGACCATGACCCAATACATGGTTGTGGAGTAGAACATGCAAAGTAAGAACCCATCATTGGTACTGGTATATACAGGAAATGGAAAAGGAAAGACCTCTGCAGGTATTGGGCAGGTAGTGAGAGCTTTGGGGCATGATGGACGTTGTGCGGTTGCTCAGTTCATTAAAAAAGACCCGAACCTGCTAAGCAGCGGAGAATTTAAGATCATGAACCAACTAGGAGTAACTTGGAAACAGTTTGGTGCCGGGTTTTCCTGGGAGGGCGATAATGATGCAAGAAACAAAGAGTTGGCAAAGAAAGGATGGCAGCAGATAAAACGTTGGATCTCAGCATCCTCATTTGATCTGATTCTTCTGGATGAATTTACCTATACATTGTCCTTGGGCTATCTGGATATTCAGGAAGTTTGTATCTGGATTGCTGACCATAAGGAAAAAGACGGATTCCCTCATTTGGTGATCACTGGCAGGGATGCCCCCGATGCCTTATTGCAAGTAGCAGATATGGTAAGTGAGGTACAAGAGGTCAAGCACCATCTCTCTGGGAGTAAAAGAGAAGCTCAAGCAATGATTGAATTCTGAACCAATTTGATAGCCTGTATTTAAACTTAGCTCCTTTTCTCCTTTAATATTTTGCAGATTGCGGGTATAATCAGTCAAAGGAGTTGAGACGATGGGTATTTGTGACCTCCATACACACCTTTTACCGGGTATCGATGATGGGTATGTGGTTGAAGATAAGTTGGAACAGATGCTTCAAATCTACCAGATATGTGGATTTAGTGGAGTTGTCTTTACCCCCCATATATACAATCCTTACGTAAAAACTAATATTCCTGCGATCCGTGAACGATTCCAAGACGCAGAAAAAATAGCACATTCAGTTGGTATTCAAACGTATCTTGGTAGTGAATTATATGTATCACAGCAGGAAAATTTGAAATGCATTCCTATCGACGGTAGGTTTGCGCTTGTGGAATTCGGGCTTTCTTTGCCCCCCCATAATCTTTTCGAAAAAATGGAGCAATTGATCAACCAAGGACTTAGGCCGATTTTAGCTCATGTCGAGCGATTTGTGTGGTTGAATCCTTATAGCCCAATTTTGAAACGTTTGATAGATCTCGGTTGTTTGGTACAAACGAACGTAGAGGCAATCGAAGTTGGGCGATCTTTACGATATGCGAAAGAGAATATGATTGATTTGGTAGCTACCGACAATCATGGGGACGAAAGTCTGCCTCCTCGCATGATGCAAGTATTGGATGCTTGGCCGTTGATTGCTCAAAAGATGGAAAAACTTTGGTGAATCCACCCTAAGGGTGTTTGAGGAGGTAGCGTATGCTGCTGGATATGACTATTGCGAACTTTAAGTCCGTAAAGTCTGAACAAACTATTTCGTTTGAGGCTGTCAGGGATAATAGATTCCCTGAATCGAAAGTTGTTGAAGTTACGGAAAAACTGAAACTCATCAAGACTGCAGCTATTGTCGGACCCAATGGTGCAGGGAAGAGCTCCTTTGTCCGTGCTTTGGAAGCTTTGAAAGGAATCTTGTGTGCTTCGGAAGAAACCGAAAATCCTTTGCAAATTCTAAGTGGTACCTCTTTTGCCTACTCTGAGGAAAAAGGCCAACCGGCCACAATCATTATCAGAGTCCTGGTTGAAAGGGACAAGGAAACTGGGGAACCTACTATTGCTCAATATACGCTGATCTCAGACAGAGAAAAAATCTTTGAAGAATCTTTGATTCATATTCAGGGTCGATCAAAGCGTATGATGTTTGAAAGAAAGCTTGACGAAGCGAGTTTACTGCTCGACCAGAATGAGCTTACGTACAAATATCGTTGGGGCAAGATGTACCGTGGCGATAAAAAACGATTGGTCAACAAGGTAGATGAGAAGCATTCTTTCCTCGCGGCTTCTGCGAAGAAGGGAAGTGAAACCACCTCCTTGTTATATACCTGGATAGATGAAAGTCTTCACCTGTTGCCTATGGGTGTTTCAAATATCAGTGAAAAATACCTGATAACCCAACTCACAGAACATCCTGAGTGGGTGCAACAGCTGATCAATTTCCTTTGGAGTGTTGATATCACCGATATCAGGGATATCAGAGTTAAGGATGAACGTTTGATCTTCGTTCACACCAATGTTACCCAGCATTATGCCTCCTACTTCTCCCTTGAAAGCTTGAGTCTCAGACGTCTTTGCTTGATGGGCGTCGCTTTTTTCGAGGCATTCACCAAGAATAGAACTCTAGTTATTGATGATTTTGGCATGTTGCTGCATCCTAATGTACTGTGTCATATCGTAGAAATATTTGAAGCAAGCAATATTGGTTTTGGCTCACAAATGTTGGTAGTCGACTGTAATCCTTCGCTCCTTAAACCGGGCTTGCTGAGACGTGATGGTGTCTACTTTGCCGAGAAGAACAGTGAGAGTGCTACGGTCTACTTCAGTCTTGCAAACTTCAAATATTCGAGGAGTAAAGACAAAACACAGAACCAGTATATGAATGGTGCGTTTGGAGCACTTCCGATTCTCTCGGAGTTCTGTTTCGTCGACACTGCCAAGGGTGAGGAGGAGTAAAGATGGCACGAAAAAAAGTTTCTCAAACGCCAAGAAGGACGATATTGTTGGTTACTGCGACCGAAGCGGAAGCACTTTTCTTCTCACAGATGCGTAAGGATTGTCGATACTCCAATATGACTGTGTACTGGGAAGAGAATTATAAAAGTCTTGAACACTTGATTTCTATTGCAGGTCATTTGCATACCACCGAGCATTACAGCAGCGTATGGGTAGTATTTGGTCTTGCTGATCTTGGTCTTTCCATTCAGGAAGTTAAGGATCAGATGAAATTGGCAGAGAAAAAGAAGGTGAAGCTTGCCTGGAATAATCCATCCTTGCCACTCTGGTATTTATTACACCTGCAGGCTCCGAAGGGGTTTGTGAAAGACGCAGGGATGATTGAAACAGCTCTTGCATCACAATTCCCGAACTTTACCGACAAAGCCTCCTATTTGCTGACTGATGGGTTGGATTTGCATCTTCGTCTTTATTCTGCAAAGTCTAAGGCTGCAGTAAATGCATCCTCATACAATGCAATGGTTGCACCTTCTTTGGGACTGGCTCCGACTAATTTGGTGGCAATGCTCAACGATATCACAGATATCTGTGGGCTCGCAGACCTTACTCATAACCAAAAGCGTTTGGGTTTGAATAAGAGCAAAGGATAAGGGTGTGAGCGGTCTTTTGTTATTGGTGTACATGCTTGCCTTTGCATTGGGATGTATGACACTGGCTTTAGCCATAGTGTATAGACTTTCCAATGCAATGAGGTGGGCAACTTATTTTATTGTGTGTCATGCATCCCTTTTAGGATGCATGATGCTCTTGGCATTGCAGACATTGAGCCAAATGTTTCTCAGTGGGATAGCTTATACAATTGTTTCTACAATCATTGCGTCGGTCTTTCTTGCTGACCTTACCTTTTTAATTGTCTTTATTCCTTATTTCACCACATGGGTTATTGCACACCCCTGGAGGCAGCCGTATAAAGGACTGTTTTTTACGCTTGCAGCAATATATCTGGCACTTGGGATAACCCAGACAATGTTACAGATTCAGATTATAGACAACCTGATGTTGCTGTTGTTCGTATTTGTCGTCGGGTTCTGTTTGGTTGTTATGTTGAAGAATATCAAGTCAATCGAGAACAAGACTGCGAGAGCTTCGGCGATAACAATCATTATCGTAAGCACCTCCATGTTGCCGGCAATTCTCTTGGGCCTTTTCTTCCCGACCCTCCGGGCAATGTTATTCGGTGTGTATTTCTTAGCACTTTCCATTTCGATAATGACCTTTTTATTTATGGAATTTGTTCGCCTTGGACGCAATAACCAAGGTGGAAGCAAGGCTCTGGAGCTTGAAGACTTAGAGCAGTATCATATAACCGAACGTGAGTTCGGTGTCATTCAATTGATCAGCAAAGGGCTTACCAATAAGGAAATTGCCACCGAACTGGGGATCAGTGCAAATACAGTGAATAACCATGTGGCGAATATCTTTGCCAAAACACAAGTCCGCAGCCGTATCGATTTATTGAATGTACTAAAACAAAGTTGGTAGGAGACAGTATGCATATTACTTATGATGTTCCAGAATTTTCTAACAAATATTATGTAGATAAGGCACCGGTTAGAAAATGTGCCAGAGCATGGGCAATGATTCATGAGCCTAAAGCCAAGGAAGCCGTGCTTTCCTGCCATGGGTTCACTGGATATCCGGGAGAACAAATACGAGTAGGTCTGGAATTGTACAAAAAAGGATATGACGTCTATTGTCCTCGTTATCCAGGACATGGTACATCTTCAAAAGACTTCCTTGCAACAAAAGCAGAGGATTGGATTGCAACAGCGTATGACGCGTATGCCTACCTCGCTAAGGACTACGAAAAGGTTTCAGTTGTAGGACACTCCATGGGAGGGGCTGTAGCTACAATTATCGCTGATGCTTTTGATGTGGATACCTTGGTTTTGTTGGCTCCCGCATTATTGGTTCCCGGTATTCCCAAGAGTTTTCGGTTTCTCAGGCATTTTCTGAGACCTGTGAAGACCGATTGGCAGAGTGATCCAGAGTATCATTTGCTTTATGAGGGAGATCCTGATGATGATGCCTACCTTGGCTCAGAATATTGGGCATACAGATATCCTTCTGCCATCTGGGAACTGGAGCGTGTCCGTAGGCAAGCAGTCGCATGCCTTGATCACCTAAAAGCCGATACGTTGGCAATAAGTGGCGGGCAAGATCCTACGATTCCTGCAGAAGCTTGTGCTATCGCGGCGAATAAGCCCAAAGGAAATAACAAGCATCTTCATATTGAGGAAATTGGACATTTGATTCCTTATGATAAGAATGAAGAGGCAACTGCCCAGGCAATGGAAGCTATGGTTTCTTGGATTGAAGGAATTCGTTAGGCTCTTTTGAATCTGAGGGTATACTCGTAGATTGCAGAAATCTTATCACTTAGACTTACTATATAACTTTCACTGTAGCGGGGAAGGGCAAGTGTTTTAGGGAACATATGCTTTACGATTATATCAGCTTCTTTCTCGTTTACATTGAAGTATTTCTTCGAGTTTTCCAATGCAATATAGGGATGCTCTTTTCCATGTGATGAATGGTGGGCGTCTGTTGCTTTGCGTTCTCTCCAGTCATACAAGAAAAAGTCATGTAATAAGCCGCCCCTCGCTGCGCTCATATAATCCAAGCCGAGCGCGCGGGTTATGCGATATGACATGTAGGACACCCTTGCAACATGGTCATATATATCATCATGGTGATGTCTGTAATTCTTGAGTTTTAAGAATTGTTCATGATTGAGTATATCTTCGACCAGTCGGGCATGTTCATATCGAAGATCTGATTTATTGGTTCTAAAGAGAGTATAGGCGAGCAACAAGCTCAAAAGTGAAAAGACTAAAATTACAAGATTTGTACCGAAAGTGAGGAAAGGGCCTACTGGAGTGAGAAACTTTGAAGTACACAAAGTTGTGAAGAGCGTAAAGGGCAATCTATATAGATTTGCAATTGATGCATTATTTTGTGCAAGAAAGGCAGGGAATGTAGGGTTAATCAGGGGTGTATTCCTCCATACAATTAGGTGTACAGTATCGAAATAATTCATTTTGGTCAAGTATGTCATATGCCAGCAGAAACCTTGGTGACATAACCAACTTCCTTGTTGCTATAATCTCTATTTTGAGGTACAACAGTACCATTGAGAGGAGTGTATCCTGATGGAAGTAAGAGTAAGATATGCGCCATCCCCAACCGGTTTACAACATATCGGTGGTGTGAGGACTGCATTATTCAACTATTTCTTTGCCCGCGCAAACGGGGGCAAGTTTATTTTGCGAGTAGAAGATACAGACCGCGAGCGATACAGCGACGAGTCTTTGCAGGACTTGTATGACACGCTCGAATGGCTTGGTATATCCTGGGACGAAGGCCCAATAGTTGGCGGCCCGAAAGGTCCTTATATTCAGAGTGAAAGATTTAATCTCTATAAAGAATATGCAGAGCAGCTTGTAAGGGAAGGCAAGGCTTATTATTGCTATTGCACACCAGAGCGACTTGATGCTTTGAGAGCTCAGCAACAGAAAGAGAAAAGCAAACAACAAGGATATGATCGTCATTGTAGAAACCTTAGCGAAGAAGAGCGTAAGGCTCTGGAAGAGCAGGGCTTGAAACCTGTAATTCGCCTAAAAGTTCCTACAGGGGGTAAAACCTCTTTCCATGATGTGTTGATGGGTGAGATCACCAGAAAGAATAGTGATGTAAGCCCGGATCCTGTTTTGTTGAAGAGTGATGGTTTCCCAACCTACCACCTGGCTAATGTCATTGACGACCATCTTATGGGAATCACCCATATCATGCGTGCTCAGGAATGGATTCCTTCCGGCCCGCTACATGTGATTTTGTATGAAGCCTTTGGGTGGGAACCCCCACTGTATTGCCATCTCCCCATGGTAATGGGAAAAGATGGGCAAAAACTTTCCAAACGTCATGGTTCGACATCTGTAAAGGATTTTAGGGCAAAAGGATATCTGCCTGAAGCCTTGATGAATTATGTAAGTTTAGTGGGTTGGTCATATGATGGGCAGAGAGAATTCTTCAGCAAGGAAGATTTTGAACAGTTGTTTACCTTGGAAAAGATCAACAAAGCACCTGGGGTCTTCGATTATAAGAAGCTTGATTGGTTCAACGGCCAATATATTCGCCAGAAGAGCGATGAAGAGTTGCTGACATTACTAATGCCGTATATGGTTAACGCAGGGTTTGTTTCAGCTTCCCCGTCCGAGGAAGAGAAACAGAAGATGCTCTCGTTGACTGCAGTGGCAAAAGAAAGACTGAAAACTCTGAGTGATATCGTAGAGCTTAGTAGGTTCCTGTTTGAAACACCCAAGTATGAGGACCTTTCCTTGTTCGCAACAAAAGGTGTTGACCTGGCAACAGCTACAAAGGGCTTAGAGCAAGCTTTTGAGGTTTTGAAGAAGGGTTTTGCCGAACATAAGGAATTTGAAGCAATTGAAGAAGAGATTGCTGCTGTAGCCCAGCAGATGGAAATCAAGATCAACGGGGTGTTTATGCCGCTTCGAGTGGCAATTACCGGAAGTACGGTAAGCCCTCCCTTATTTGATTCCATTAATTTGTTGGGGCTGGATGAGACGTACAAAAGAATTGAAACAGCATTGGGATTGCTGAAGAGTGAGGTATAAAAGAAATGGCTGAAGTAACGATGGACAAGATTGTCTCCTTGTGCAAAAGACGCGGATTTATTTTCCAGTCGAGTGAGATCTATGGTGGATTGAACGGTGCCTATGACTACGGGCCACTCGGTGTACAGTTGAAAAATAACATCCGTGATTTTTGGTGGAAGGAAATGACCCAGATTCACGATAATATTGTTGGTCTTGATGCTTCGATTCTTATGCATCCTCGTGTTTGGGAAGCAAGTGGTCACGTATCAAACTTCAGCGATCCTATGGTCGACTGCAAGCAGTGTAAGGCACGTTTTCGTGCTGACCAAATCGATATCACCGGCCCGTGTCCAAACTGTGGGACCAAGGACAGTTTTACTGAACCGAGGAATTTCAATTTGATGTTTGCTACTCATATTGGCGCAAACGCAGATGCAAGTTCCACCATTTACCTTCGTCCTGAAACAGCCCAAGGCATCTATGTCGATTTCAAGAATGTGGTTTCCTCAAGCAGAGTGAAGATTCCGTTCGGTATCGCACAGGTTGGAAAATCCTTCCGTAACGAGATTACAACAAAGAATTTCATTTTCCGTTCTTGTGAATTTGAACAGATGGAAATGCAATGGTTCTGTGCACCTGGTAGTGATGAAGAATGGTTCGGCTACTGGCGTGAACAACGTATGGCCTTCTACCATAAGATGGGTATCAGACCATCCTGCCTGAGATGGCACCAGCATGGTCCAGATGAACTTGCCTTCTATGCGAAGGATGCCTATGACATTCAGTTCCTATTCCCCATGGGATGGCAGGAATTGGAAGGGGTTCACAGTCGTACCAATTATGACCTTACCCAGCACCAGACATTCAGCGGAAAAGAGATGACCTATCTCGATCCCGTGACCAACGAAAGATACATCCCATATGTTGTAGAGACTTCAGCTGGTTTGACCAGAAACGTTCTTATGGCACTTAGTGATGCATATGATGAAGAGGAGCTTGAAGGTGGCGATGTGCGTACCGTCTTGCATTTTCATCCGATCATTGCTCCTGTTACTGTAGCTGTTCTTCCTTTGGTGAAGAAGGATGGCATTGCAGAGGCTGCGTCAGCCCTGGAGAAAGAACTCAGAGAGGATTTCTCAACATTCTTTGATGTAAGCGGTGCAATCGGTCGACGTTATCGTCGTATGGATGAGATCGGCACACCATATTGTGTAACCGTCGATTATCAGACCTTGGAAGACAAGACGGTAACATTGCGTTACAGAGATAGTATGGAGCAAACCCGTGTTTCAATTGATTCCTTGGTTGCCACCATCAAACAAGCTACCAAAGAATACAAACGAGGGGAGTAAGAAATGAATGAAGCTTTACAAACCCTAGCTGACCGAGGGTTTATCAAGGCATGTACAGATTATGATGCATTAAGCGATTTGATGGATAAAGGTCCTGTTACGTTCTATGTCGGTGCTGACCCCACAGGGAAAAGCCTGCATATTGGGCACATGGTACCTTTCTTTGCAATGCACCATCTCCAGTTGGCTGGGCATAACCCCATTGCTCTCGTTGGTGGCGGAACTGCAATGATTGGGGACCCTTCTGGAAAAACCGAGATGCGCAAGATGCTGACTCCCGAACAGGTTGAGCAGAACTGTAAATCTATCAAAGACCAATTGGGGACTGTCGTTGATTTCTCTGAAGCCCCTGGAACTGGTAAAGGCAAAGCCGTTATGTTGAATAACGCTGATTGGCTTACTGGTTTGAACTACATCACATTCCTTAGGGAAATTGGCCGACATTTCTCCGTAAACAGAATGTTGACCTTTGAATCCTATAAGCAGCGTTTGGAAAGAGGCTTGTCGTTTATTGAGTTCAATTATCAACTCTTGCAATCCTATGATTTCCATATTCTCAATCGTGACCACGGTTGTCGTCTGCAGATTGGTGGTGATGACCAATGGGGAAATATTGTCAGCGGAATCGAGTTGATCAGAAAACTTGGTGGTGAGGAATGTTATGGCCTTACCTTCAATTTGATCACCCGTGCTGATGGTCATAAGATGGGTAAAAGTGAAAAAGGAGCAGTGTTTCTGGATCCTGAACTCTACAGCCCGTATGATTTCTACCAGTATTGGCGTAATGTCAACGATGCTGATGTTGTTAAGTTCCTCAAGTTGTTTACGTTCCTTCCTTTGGAAGAGATTGCTACGTACGAAGAGGAAGGGGTAAACATCAACGAGGCAAAAGAACGACTTGCCTATGAGCAGACTAAAATCGTGCATGGTGAAGAGGAGGCTGAGAAAGCCAAGACTGCTGCCAAAGCAATGTTCAAAGGTGTAGACCTTGGACAATCTGCGCGCGAAGGTATGCCAACTCTGACACTATCTAAAGCAGAGCTTGGAAGCGGAATCGGAGTTCTTGATCTGTTCAGCAGGACTGACCTTGCTGCCACCAATAGTGATGCTCGTCGGTTGGTAACAGGCGGTGGGGCATGGATTGGTGAGATAAAAATTTCGGATCCCAAGGCAATGATTGATTTATCGTTCCTCGATGATGTAGGGGAAATGATTCTAAGAGCCGGAAAGAAACGCTATTTCAGAATTGTGGTTGAATAAGAGTGGAGGGGGATGGCATCCCCCTCTTTTGTATTGTAATAAGGGAGTTTTTCATGAAACGTACTGTGTTCGTAGGTGTCTTTGTTTTCTGTCTTCTTTTCTCGTTGACCGCTCAGCCGGTTGCCGAAGTTCCAACCTCTGCTCCATTGGACGTCCAATTTGCAGTTATGGCAGGCCCAACAGGATTTTCTTCTGCTGCTTTGAATAACAATGAAGGTAATATCTCTAGTGGGGTTCATTTGGATATTCAAGTATATCCTTCCCCAAATGAAGTAATTGCACGATTGGCAAATGGTGAGCTTGATTTTGCATGTCTACCTTCTAATCTTGCCGCTACTCTCTACAATAAGGGATTGGGAATCAAATTGGCTGCTGTCATCGGCAATGGAATGCTAAGCGTTGTATCAAGTGATGGGTCTGTCAAAACTGCTTCTGATTTGATCGGCAAGACCATACATGTACCTGGTGCTGGATCTACCCCTGACCAGATGGCGCAACTGCTCCTGAAGGAAGCTGGTCTGAAAGCTGGGACAGATGTGATACTTGATTACTCTGTCGCTAGTCCCGCCCAATTGGCACAATTAACTATTGCTAAGAAGATTTCACTGGTAATGCTACCTCAGCCGTTTGTATCCATGATTTTATCGAAGAATAAAAATGCTACAGAGGTTGTTGATGTTCAGGCTCTGTACGGACAGCTAGCAGGCGTAGATAACTATCCGATGAGCGTATTGGTGGTAAGCAGCCAGTTTGCTAAAAATCATCCGCTTGCGTTGGCTCAGGTATTGAATGCTTACAAAGATTCGGTCGATTGGGTGAATGCAGATCCAACTGCTGCCGGCTTGGCCATTGAAAAGGCCGGAATCATGAGTGCTGCCCTTGCAACTCCAGCCATCCCTTCCTGTAATTTGGTTTTTGTTCCCAGTCAGCAAGCAAAAGCAGAAGTTCAGGCATATTATTCATTCCTGTATGAATTCAGTCCTGCTTCAATTGGTGGCAAAGTCCCAATGGAAGATCTGTATCTCTAAGAGGTAATTATGAGAAGCGTGAAGCGTAATTTGATTCTCCTGCTTTCCTCAGCTTTCCTGCTTATCATTTGGCAGGTGGCTGCTCAATTGCTGGATAGTCAAATTCTGCTTCCTGGTTTGGTGCCTGTTTTTTCTACGCTCCTAAAACTTATGAGCGACCCTGTGTTTACCCCAAACGTGTTATTCACAGTCCTTAGGGCGCTTGAAAGCTTTCTGATTATTGTGGTAACAGCTACAATCCTAGGAGTCCTCTCCGGTCGATATCAACTGCTCTCCGTAGCTTTGAGACCATTCGTCACCGTGGTGAAAGCTGTCCCTGTCATGAGTGTCATTTTGTTGGCTTTCATCTGGTTCACCAGCTCCACAGTTCCGTTGTTCTCAGCCTTTCTCATGGGATTCCCTGTCATGTATTTGCAGATTGAGATGGGAGTGAAACAACTAGATTCCAATCTGCTGGAGATGTGCAACTTGTATGGGTTTTCCAAGAAAACAAAAATCACGTATTTCCTAGTGCCTTCTATGGTCCCTTACTTTGTAACCGGTGCAAGAACTACTTTATCCATGGTTTGGAAGGTTGTCATTGCTGCCGAGGTGCTTACAGTTCCACGATATGGAGTGGGGTCGCGCATGCAACTTTCCCAAGTACAATTGGAAACAGATAAAGTATTGTCCTGGACCTTGATTGCTATTTTCCTTACTGCTTTGGGCGATCTCGTGTTGGAAGCTGTAATTTGGATATCGAGTTCAGTAAAACAGCAACTTGATAAAAGGAGCGTGTCATGCGTTTCCTAGAGATCGAAAAAAACTATGGCGAAAACTGTGTATTTGATAAGTTTTCCTTAGAAATTCCACCCAAAACAATCCTGTCGGTAGTTGGTCCTTCAGGGGAGGGGAAAACGACACTTTTGCAGATGGCTAGTGGTCTTCTACAACCAGATGATGGGAGTATTATTCGAGAGAGTGGGGAAGAAGGCCCCGTAAGTTATTTGTTTCAGGAGCCCCGTTTGTTGCCTTCCAGTACAGTGTTTGCAAATATTGAACTAGCTTTACGCTCTACGTATAGTGATAAGGAAGAACGCAAGGCGCTCGCTTTACATTATCTCAGGTTGGTCGATTTGGATGATAGTCTAGGCCTCTATCCTCATCAATTGTCAGGGGGAATGAGACAACGAGTGGCGATTGCTCGTGCCTTTGCTCATCAATGCAACCTCATGCTACTTGATGAACCGTTCCAAAGTTTGGATATAAAACTCAAATATTCCCTGCTTAATGCATTTGTTACATTATGGGAAAAGAACCCCAAAACAACCTTATTCGTAACTCATGATCCTAAAGAGGCAATTCTTCTGGGAGATGCTGTATGTTGTCTTGGGGACCCTAAAAAGCCTTTGTTGTATCAGAAAATAAATATTCCCCGCAAAGCGAGGAATATCGATGATGCATCATTGTTGGCTTTGGAGGCCAAACTGGTACAGTCTTTGGTTCAATCTTAGAGATCAACCTTCCAAAGTCCATGCAAATTACAGTATTCGTAAACGGCAACAGCCTTGTCGTCATCGAGTGCGAATGTTGCATGTGGCTTGCCATCAACTGCAAGACCCTTGCGCATGCCACCCTTCTCGGTTTGGACATAAATGAATTCAATGTGATGTTCTTGAGTCATTGGATGGTCAACAGCACCAACATTAACGCTGAGCTTGCTTCCCTCGATGGTAACTACAGGAACGTGTTTTTCCTGGGCAGCATCGACTGTATTAGCTTTGAGAACGATCATCTCGTCACCACAACAAGAGAGTTTCGGCCCTCTGTCTACGACCTTGGCAGCAATATTGCCACAGTGTTTACAAATGTAAAAAACTTGTTCTTTCATAGTTTTCTCCTTAGCATCCATAATACCCGAGTTCTATTCAGTAGTACAGTGCAATTCTGCCCAATACGCAAACAGATACCCCTAATTAACAATGTCCTACTGTATTCTAACAGATTTTATACATATCCTTGAGCGATCATGGCCTCGCTTACTTTGAGGAAACCTGCAATATTTGCTCCATCGACAAAGTTGTCTTTTGTACTGTACTTCTCGGCAGCATCACTGATAGAGGCGTAGATGTTTTTCATGATCGATTGGAGTTGTCTATCAACCTTTTCAGGTGTCCATTGCAATTTTTGACTATTCTGAGCCATCTCAAGTCCTGATACCGCCACTCCTCCTGCATTAGCCGCTTTTCCAGGAGCATGCAATACTTTTTCTTGTCTGAAAATCTCATCAGCCTCCAGTGTTGTGGGCATGTTTGCACCTTCGCCTATGAGTTGAATTCCGTTCGCTACTAGATGTTTTGCATCAATTGCATTGATTTCGTTCTGGGTTGCACAGGGGAAAGCGTAGTCAGCTTTTACATCCCATAATGGATTGGAGGATCCTGATCCGTCATGAGGGATATAGGTCGCTTCCTTATATTGCTGGACATACTCGCTGATTCTTCCTCTACGAACATTTTTAAGTGCTTTTACAAATGCGAGTTTCTTCTCATCAATACCCGAAGGATCGATCAGTACGCCTGAAGAATCGCTTAAGGTAATCGGCTTTGCACCCATTTGCAATAACTTTTCAGTAGTATATTGGGCTACGTTCCCACTTCCGCTCACTAAGCAGGTTCTGCCTTCCAAACTCTTCCCTTTCGCTTCAAGAATTGCGGCTGAAAGATACACAAGCCCGTAACCGGTAGCCTCGGGTCGTATGTACGATCCTCCAAAAGAGGTCCCTTTTCCGGTAAGGATTCCAACAGAACGATTCATCAAGCGTTTATATTGGCCGTATAAGTAGCCGATTTCCCTCGCACCGACCCCTATGTCGCCCGCTGGGACATCAGTATCTTCACCGATATGCCGACAGAGCTCAGTCATCAGACTTTGGCAGAATCGCATGATCTCATTCTCACTCTTATCCTTCGGATCAAAATTACTGCCACCTTTGCCGCCTCCGAGGGCAAGGCCGGTCAAGCTATTCTTGAAGGTTTGCTCGAAGGCAAGAAATTTAAGGATGGAGAGATTCACGGAGGGGTGGAATCGTAGTCCTCCTTTGTACGGACCAATGGCACTATTCATTTGGACACGGTATGCTCTGTTGATTTGGAGTTTTCCATCATCATCAACCCAGGGGACACGGAAGATAATGACCCTTTCTGGTTCAACGATACGATCCAGTACTTTGTAGTAAGTAATCTGAGGAGTTTCTTCAACCAATTTGTCGATAGATTTCAAGAAGGAGGTCACTGCTTGAATAAATTCCTGTTGGTCAGGATCGACTAGTACCACATGATCAAGGATTCTTTGTGTTTCTTCATTCATCGTACTTTTCTCCTTGTCAGAATACGGAACATTTATACACCTATTGTAGGTCTAAGTGTTCGCAAAATAAAGATTGAAACACTTGTACCTACATAGGTGATATTTAGACAAGCAAAAATAGTGCTGATTTTTATTTTTTGAGCTTTGCTATATTTTCTTTGAATGGGGGATAAATAATCCCTTTCTCGGTAATGATACCAGTTATATTTTGTTGTGGTGTGACATCAAAAGCTGGATTGAATACATCCATATCTGTTGGAGC
>QJZS01000126.1 GCA_003247345.1 Spirochaetales bacterium | reverse complement strand
GCAATCTCCTTCTTAGTCCTCTTCCTCTATTACCGATTCAACGACTGGAAGATACTGAGATTCGGTTTTTTTGAAATATAGCCATACAAATACGAACCCTAAAAGGATTCCGCACAACCCGAGAAGGAAGGATGCTCCTTCGGTCAAACTGATGGCTTTAGCAAGATAGTAACCTACTGGAAACAACAGTAGGGGAGCGATCAACGTAATCAAGGTACTGATGATCGTGCGTGAAGGTTTGAGGAAGATGGAAACTTCCTCTCCACTCTTCAACTCAAGATTATTCGTATTGGAAACCTCGAATTTCTTGCCTTTTGTGTTGCAAAAAGTCGAGCCTTTGCAACCACTGCAGGCAGAACTGCTACAGACGACTTCTACTCTCTTCTTAGAGAGAACCTTTGTTATTGTTACCACTTCGTACATGGTTATTATTTCTCCTTCTCTGTCTCAACTGGGACATTGACCGTTTCGATGGAGGTGGCTTTGCCCTCATCTGAAATATCGACCAAAACACCAACTAAGGCAAGTCCATCCCAGCATTCTAGGCTGCGTACTGGAATTTGCGTAATTCGTTTTTCAATCTCTGTGTCGGCAGCGAATCCACCTACACTGATTTGGCTTCCACACCGTCCATTATCCGAGATATATGCGGTTCCTTTGGGAAGAATTCGTGCATCTGCGCTGAGAACCTTGGTATGGGTTCCTATCACGGCAGCGGCCTTTCCGTCAAGCATGTATCCCATGGAAAGCTTTTCAGCCGTAGGAGATGCATGAAACTGCAGAATAGCTATGGCTCCTTCCTCAAGTGCCTTATCTACCAAAATCTGGGCCAGTGAAAAGGCATTGGAGAGATGGGTTCGGGGAAAATCAGCATTTCCCAACATATTGATCACGCAAACTTTTTGTTCCCCTATGGTAAGGTATCGCAATCCTCTTCCTGGGTTTTGCGGAGGATAGTTTGCCGGACGAAGTATGGATGGATTCTTTGCAATGAAATCAACCATATCTTTCTTGTAATATATCTTTTCTCCGCCAGTGATGACGTCGATGCCAAGTTTCAACAGTTGCATGCTGTGGGCACGCCCCAAGCCAAACCCTCCGGTGGCACCTTCTGCATTGGCGATAACCAAATCAATATTTTTATCTTGTCGTAGCGATTTGAGGGCGTCTTTAACAGTTTGTATTCCTGGTCGCCCAACAATTTCGCCTAAAAAGAGTACACGTATGCTCATGTGTATACAGTACCGAGTTTTTTACTAGGAAGGCAAGGGTCGTGTTATACTTTGGCAAGGGGGGAGAGAACTCATGCAATGGTTCCAAAAACTGGCTAGAAGGGCAGTTCAGATGCGTATGCATCAACTATTGGTAAATAAAGATATCCATCCTGATTATGACGGCATGAGTTTAAAACTACCCCAAAGTGAAGAACCTCTTTTAGCTAAGAGAATTCTTGCAGAGCTGACACTTGAAGAAAAGATTTCCCTGCTTAGCGGGATTGATGAATTCTGTATTCCTGGGGTTGAGAGGATTGGACTGAAACCAGTCTGGACAAGCGATGCCTCCATAGGTCTTCGGGGGTGGAATGCTCCTGTTACTGATTTTCCCGCTGCCGTAGGGTTGGCGGCTTCTTTCAATACCTTGCTTTTGAAAAAAGTTGGAAAGACAATTGCCCAAGAATGTCGAGCCATCGGGGTAGGAGTATTACTAGGCCCTGGGGTGAATATTGCCAGAGTTCCTGTTTGTGGAAGAAACTTTGAATACTTCGGTGAAGATCCCTATTTGGCAGGAGAAATGGCGGCTTCTTATATCCAAGGCTTCAAAGATTATCCAGTAATTACAACCGTAAAACACTTTGCCTGCAATAACAGCGAATACGATCGCCACAAGTCCAACTCGGTTGTAGATGAGCGGACGCTCAGGGAAATTTATCTTCCCGCATTCAAACGAGCCTTGGATGCAGGGACACTTGGCTTGATGACCAGCTATAATCAGGTCAATGGAACCTATGCCAGTGAACATCCATATCTATTGGATGGAATTCTTCGTGGAGAATGGGGCTTCGACGGATTGGTCGTTTCCGATTGGAATTCCCTGTACAGTACTGAAGGGGTGCTTTCTTCAGGTGTGGATGTGGAGATGCCAGAGGGAAAATATCTATCACAACAACGAGTGCAAGAGGCTTTGCAGCAGGGCCTTTGTTCAGAACAAGATATCAATGATAAGGTGTTTCACCTCTTAACCTCATATGAGAAAGCAGGGGTTTTAACCCAGCCTTTAGCTGATAAACAGTTTGAAATTGGGAGCACGGAGCATCGAAACGTTGCACTGGAAGCAGGAATAGAAAGCTTGGTTTTGTTGAAGAATGAAAACATGGCGTTGCCACTTAATACAAGCATGAAACTTTGCATTGGTGGTTCCAATGCTTGGAAAGTTGTACAAGGGGGAGGTTCCTCAATGATTGAGATTGAGCCAAAACCTGAGTGTTTTGCTCAAACCTTTGATGAGGAAACCACAAAATTGCCTACACGTTGGTATCATTCAAAGCAATATCGGCAAAAAGTTAGTTCTTGTGATGCCGTGGTGCTTGTAGTGGGATTCAGTCATTTTGAGGAGTCGGAGGCGTACGACAGACCGTGGAAACTTGATAAAGCGACCTTGAAATCCATCCGCATTGCTTCATTGCTAAATAAACGAACGATTATCGTAGTACAAAGCGGCGGTGCGGTCGAATTGGCCTCCTTTGACCAGAAGGTTTCCGCCATTCTATGGGCTCCGTATCTAGGTAGTTCTACGGCCCAAGCTTTGAGAACTGTTCTGTTCGGCGAGACTTCCCCTTCCGGGAAGTTGCCGTTTACCATTGCTTCATGTTTGTCTGATTACAGGTCGATGAGAAATTACCCGAAAGACTTCGACCATATCAGTCCTGCTCGTATCCAAAAAGGGCAGGGTGATCCATTGGTTCGTCCTGTGTCCCCAATTTCCTATACAGAAAATCTGATGGTCGGGTATCGCCAATTCGATACAGAAAACCTTGAGCCTCGGTATTGTTTTGGACATGGGCTCAGTTATTCACAGTTCTCCTATTCTGATATGCAGATTGGAAACAAACAGGATAATGGTTATTTGGTTAGTTTCAATATAACCAATATAGGTTCTTGCGAGGCAAGCGAGGTCGTTCAGTTGTATATTCAACCGCTCGAGCCTTTGATATTCAGAGCAAGACAGGAATTGAAGGGGTTTCATAAAGTAATTTTGAAGGCGGGAGAATCTAAACGAATTGAAATGGAACTCTCTGAATCGGCATTTGGAAGATGGGACCTTGGGAAATGGGAATTTGTATCAGACCCAGGATCCTATGAGATTTGCTTGGGTTCCAGCAGCAGAGATATCCGTCTAAAAGAAGTAATATCGTACCCAAATTGATATTTTTCATTACACTTTCCTGTGATATAGTAAAAAAAACAATTTCACTAGGAAGACGATGTATGGAACACTCAGATGAAATTACCAAGGATGGGGAGCGATTTGCCCGATTATTGAGATTAGTCCTCAAGACTTGGCGAGTTCAGATTGAGGGAAAACAGTACTTCGACCAATATTATGAAAATGGTAGACGTAGTCTGGTTGGTTTCTGGCATGGCAAATATGTTCCTATATTTCCGCTTTTGGAAGGGAACGAAGCCTGCATTATCACAAGTCTTTCGACAAGAGGGAGTATCATTGGTGAGATTTGCAGAAGTTTTGGTTATAAGAATGCCCAAGTGCCCGATGAACCAAGATTGGATGCCTTTCGTCAGTTGCTGAAGGATATGGACGGCATTACCGTGAATGCAACGGCATTCGATGGTCCTTTGGGTCCTTATCATGTAGTCAAACCCGGGTTGGTAAGGCTATCTTCCATGCTTGGCTTGGATATTGTGCCACTGGCAGTTTATAGCAGGCCGAATCTGAAAATGTTCAAACGTTGGGACAAGCTGGAAGTTCCCATGCCTTTTGGAAAGATCTGTTTGGTTTTTGGCGAGCCCCTCACAATCCCTTCTCATTTGCATAGGGAGGAATTGGAGCGGATTTCCAAGGAACTAGAAGAGAGAATGGAAGAACTTGAAAAACAGGCAATGATTGCGATTGGTCGAAAGAGGAGCAAATGAATGCGTAAAGCCCAGACAGCTTCGGGAGCACCGAGACTCACAGGATATATCGCTCTGGCAGGACTCTTTTTTGGCTTGTCCTTTCTTACTGTCATGTACATCCATAATCATTTTTCAGGCGGAAAATTCCAACTGCCTCCCTCCTTGTTTCATCCACAATCTCTTTTGTTGGTTGGCCTTTTGTTACTACTGTATTTCCTTTTTGACGGACTCCGTCTGTATTGCGTTATCAGAGCTTTGGGAACCAAAATCCCGTTTTCTTATATCTTGAAGCTTGTTTTTATTAATATTTTCATTTCGAATGTGACTCCGCTGGCAACCGGAGGTGGTTTCGTACAAGTGTATTTCATGAGTCGCAAGCAGATGACCATTGGACAAGCTACTGCTGCAACCTCCTTGCGTACCATGTTGTCTGCTTTGATTCTCTTTACGTTAGCACCAATTATTATCTGGATTGATCCCAATCAATTCAGCATGTTTTCAGGCCATCATAATCTGTTATTTTTGATTACTGTTGTCTCGCTCGGTTATTTGGTTCTCTTTTGGATTATTCTGTTTAAAATACGCATGGTAAAACTCATTCTGTTTAAAGTACTTTCTCTGCTTACCAAACTCAGAATATTGTCCATTAAAAAGAAGAAACGTTCATTCGTAAGGTTGTCGGCAGAACTGAGGTCCTTCAGTAAAGGCTTTAGAAGGTATTTTAAGGAAAGCAGTGGTTGGGCAGCTCTTTCAGTACTTTGTACCATGCTCTTTTTGCTGATGCTTTTTTCGTTTTCCATAGCTCTTGTGAGAATCATGGGCTACCAGATATCAATTCTGACGATGCTCGCATTTCAGGTGGTGCTTACATTCTTTATGTATTTTGCACCAACTCCCGGTGCTACCGGTGTAGCTGAGGGAGGGTATGGGTTACTGTTTGCCCAGGTGGTACAAAGCCAGGATATTGCAGCATTGACGTTGAGTTGGCGCTTTTTAACAATATATGTCGGGGTACTGATTGGTATCGTAATTACATTTGGTGAAATCTTCAGATCAAAAAGACAAGGTGCAAATGAAGAATAAACGACTACTAACCATTTTTTTAGTACTTTTTCTCGCTCTTTCCGCGATTCTGATTAGCTACCGTATTTATTTGGTTGTCAAAGAGAAAGATTATGAGAATTTGAATGTAGAGAGCATCGATCACATCAACACCAATATCGGCTCATCTGATTCCTTTGATTTTGTGTTGATCGGTAATATTCAGAATTCCATGCGTTTGTTCGAACAACGCATGATTCCTTTGGTTGAAGACCTTGACCCTGATTTCATGATCTCCCTGGGGAATGCTGTCTATGATGGCGCCGAGGCAAAATACCGGCTGCTCTATCGTGGTCTGGCGAAGTTACCTATCCCGACCTTGATGGTTATGGGGAAAAATGAGTACGAAGATTATGGATACCCGCACTTTTATCGTCATTTTGGTCCTTTCTTTTACTCCTTTGCTCAAAGCAATGCATATTTCATTGCCCTCGATACTTCCTCCCAGACTTCTTGGGAGTGGCAGTATCGTTGGCTTGAACAAGAGCTCAAACAAAGCCAATCCTATCAATATCGATTCATTTTGATGAATGCAACCATGTTTCCCATGGACGAATTGGAAAATACGGAGAATCCGCTTCTCCTTGATGGGGAAGTAAGTAAGAACCTACATACCCTGTTCACGAAATACGGGGTAACCTCAGTGTTCTCCAGTGGATACAGAGGTTTTGGAGTTATTCAGAAGGACGGCATTGAATACGTTAATTCGGGTGCTGGTGGGGGATTGTTGCTCAATAGGGATTCTCTGTACCAAATAGCAAAGATTTCCGTCAGTCCTGAAGGTGTATCCTATACAAACGTCCCCAGTCCGGATTCTCCTTCTAAATTTAGTGAAAGATTTGAACGGCTTAAGTTGTATCTATACTCGATCATGTATATGGGTCTTTTTAATATGCTGGTGGTTCTTACAGTCATCGGGCTCATTGTTTTACGCTTGTATGTGTTGATTAAACGGCAAGAACACCTCTACCGAGATTTTAGTGTAGATGAGGAAGCGGAAAGAAAACCACTGTCTGTAGTGATGTTTACCAATAACTATTTACCGTTCATAGGGGGTGTTCCCCTTTCCATTCAAAGACTTGTTACCGGATTGAAGGGACTAGGTGATACCATACGCATTTTTGCTCCTACGTATCCCAAGGCGGTCGAAGGCGAAAACCCTGAGGAAATTATTCGATGTCCCCGTCTATTTCATGCAAAATTGTCAGAGTTCATCATTACCAATATATTTTCAAGAAAAATTGCGCATACGTTCAAAGCCATCGATTGTGATGTGGTGCATATTCATCATCCCTTCTGGTTGGGTGTCAAAGGTCAGCATCTTGCTAGGCGGAGAAAAATCCCTGTGATCTTGACCTATCATACTCGTCTTGAACGCTATATGCATTATCTACCCATCCCGGGGATGGCTTTAAAGCATTTTCTGGCACATATGAAGATCAGGCACGTAGCAAATCGCTGTAGTGCCATCATCACCCCGACGCCCTCAACAGAAGAGTACCTTCGCAACCTTGGGGTGAGCGCTATCATTGAAACCATCCCAACCGGTATTCGGTTGGAAGAGTATGCTGTTTGGACAGAAGAAGAGGTAAAAGCCTTCCGGCGCACCTATGCAAAAGATGATCAATTGCTGCTGATTACAGTCTCTCGATTGGCAGAAGAGAAGAATCTCGATTTCTTACTTACCGGCTTGGCAAAAACAAAGGCAATTGCCACTGTTGATTTCAAGGTTATCTTGGTAGGTGATGGCCCAGAACGAAAGCACCTTGAAAGCCGTGTAGCCGAATTGGGGCTGAAAGGGGTAGTCCAATTCACGGGTAATCTTACTCCTAGGGAAGTCACTAGAGCCTATCGAGCTTCAGACTTATTTATTTTTGCCTCAACCTCTGAGACACAGGGAATGGTTTTAGTCGAGGCTATGGC
>QJZS01000106.1 GCA_003247345.1 Spirochaetales bacterium | reverse complement strand
TTGCTCAGCAGATGTGTGCTTTGTGATTGCAGTATTCTCAAATTCCTTTTGACTGATCGCATAGTTCTGGCAGAACCGACAGGAGAGGTTGCACCCGAACATTGCAACCGAATAGGTTTTTGAGTTGGGATGGAAATGATACAGCGGTTTCTTTTCTACTGGATCTACAGAGATTGCTACCAAGTTCCCGTAATTGCGGGTAATGAGGTTCCCCTCTTTATTCTCACGGATATTGCATAATCCCGTTTGGCCTTCAGCAAGATTACAGTGATGGTAGCAAAAGTCACAGGTTTTAGGCATCTTGTTTCTCACCAAAGACCTCAGCCTGGAATATTTCAAAATGGCAAGCTTCGTCGGTATAGGCTGATGCCCAAAGCCCTGCCTTCAGGCAGAGTTGTTCCAACATCGTTTGGATGTCCCAGCCTTGTTCTGGTGCTACTTGGGGGAGAAAGACTGCTCGATGATAGCCATGGGAAAGCAACACTCCATCAACACCAAGTCGTATCTCTTGCCATTCAGGGATAGCCTGTAAAACTGAAAGTACTGAGATTTCAAGAACAATGTTTGGAAGCTCTTCCTTTTTTACAGGGTGGAATCTAGGATCGGAGAAGGCGGCTTCCCTTGCCAAATTAGGGATTTCCTGCCAAAGGGGACCTTTCCCCCATAAATTGCCAATACAACCACGCAAACACCCATCCTTCAATCGAAGCGTAACAAAACACCCGACTTCTTGATCAAACGGAGGTTTCTGCTGATTTTGCATTTGGGTAAACAGCGGTGTTGGGGTCTGCAGCAATTTACTCTCTATCGCCTCTTTGGCCAATGCAATCAAGGCCATTTGATCATGGTCATTCATCGTTTACCTCCAAAGGATTGTTGAATACGCTACAAAATTTGCATCAGCTGTTGATGCAACATCCAAGGATGTATAGTAATTGGCAACCCAGCCCTGTGCCTGAACTTTCTGAGCGATACTTGCAACCAGCAATGCTACAGCGTAACCGCAAACGGTACTTCTTTTTTCTTTGCAGAATGCGAACGCCTCATCGAGACGGCCATCACATAACAGGTGGGCAAGACTCAGATCATCTTCCTTTACACGACCCTCTGCCCTATTTCCGTAAGGGACATACCCAAACCTAGGACCATAATGGGTAAAATCGCTACTTGCAATGATGGCAGTTTTACCTGAGAGAAGATTCTCTTTCCCAAGTTCCTCAATCAGTTGATTTGCCATTTTCTCAATGATCTAGTTGATTTGCCATTTTCTCAATGATCTTAGGCTCTGAAAAATGAGAAAGCATCGCAAGACAGATTTTAGGTTTCTCTTTCTGCACTGCAATAAAAGGGAGGACCATTTCCAGAGCATGTTCATTCTGAATCGGAGAAAACCATTTGTCCTCCTCATTTTTCAAATGAAAGGTTTCCAAGTTCCCCAATGGAGTTTGGCATTTTGATAGAGGGGCACTCGCCAAAACGTCCATAGGAAGAGAGGCATAATGGCTGGGACTTAGGATCAAGAGATTCTCAATACCAGAGAGGCCATCTGCAAAGAATGGGGCGATACCGTCTTTTGAATAGAATAGACCGGCATGTGGAAGCACTGCAAATCGGTAGGGGCCGTGTTGATACTTTGCCCGATGCTCGCTGGCAAGAATTGCATTAGTTACCAGACTTCGTAGATTCTGCGGTTCGTCGGGGTACCAGGCTCCTGCATATTGGGCAATTCGGATCATGTTCATGGTTCACCTCAACTTTTATGATAAATCACAACTGAGGAAAATCAAGGTCACCAATGGGTAGATAAAAGCAACGCACTTGGTGGTGGGTGGCTTTACCAAGTACGTTGCAAAAAAACAGGGAGGCAACATAGTACCTGCTTGATGCAAAGTATGAATCATTTCAAAACTGAGAATTGCCATTTTATATTCATCATTGAAGAGGCTATTCCTAGTTCTTAAAATTCATAATAGCCTATGTTTTTCAGAATGCAACGTTATGGTATGCGAATGAACAAAGTCCCTATTTCCACCTCTCAAGTTTTGGAATACCCCTGGTTGCCAACCATGCAAATAAACCATTCATTCCATCTGCTTTCATTTCCTTAATACAGAATGTCTGCATCTGACTAGCATTTGTGACCTCAGGAGGTGTAAGGAACTTGCCATCCTGATAACACATGGAACAATATTTTTTACTGATTGTTCCATCGGCTTCTGTTCCTCCACCTGCTTTGTCTTTACTCATCGGATATCCACAGCTTTGACAGAATTTTTTATTAGACATTCACCGTTCCTCCCTTTTCTCCTAATCCAAGAATAACCTGAGAAATTCAAGCGGTACAGACATGTACAAGCAGAAGGTGTTTTTCAGATACTGATTTTTCATAATTATGCTAGTAGCAACAATCTATACACGTGTATAATACAAACATTCATAACAACCAGAGAGTTCTCTGTCGGTACGAAATCCACAAAATGGCCGGTGCATATCATCGTGCCCGAAGGAATTGTAATGTCAAAGTCCCTCACTATGAGTGCAATCGCACGAATCGTTCTTCTGTTCACAATTTTGGCTTTCATCGTGTTTGTTGCAGGCTGCTCGAATGAAACCATAACGCCAAAAACAACCAAGGATGAATTGAAAGCATTAATCGAAAGTGGTGCTGATGTTACACAAATTGATACTTCTGGGATCACTGATATGTCAGACTTATTCTCAAATAATACAGATTTCGATCAGGATATTTCTGGTTGGGATGTGAGTAATGTTAGAAGTATGGCAAACATGTTTAGTGGAGCTACTGCTTTTAACCAGGATATCTCTGACTGGGATGTAAGCTCGGTCATCAATATGGCAAACATGTTCTATGGTGCTACAGCATTTGACAATGGAGGACAACCACTTTATTGGGGCGAAAACACCGCTGGCGTCCAAAACATGGCAAACATGTTCTATGAAGCAACGAATTTCAATCAAGATATTTCAGATTGGAACGTAGGAAACGTCGAAACCATGAACAATATGTTTCTAAATGCAACCTATTTTAACCAGGATATATCTGAATGGGATGTAAGCTCGGTCACCAATATGTCAAACATG